>CAKZUV010000163.1 GCA_937921555.1 uncultured Saprospiraceae bacterium | reverse complement strand
CCTCTTATCATCATCCGTTCGCTACAACTAAAAAAAAGAAAAATGCTCAATTGGATAAATCAACTACTAAATATAAATCTTCAAGATGATGATATGGAAAGCATAAGAAACTTTTCATTGATGTGGAATCTTTACGAAAAGACAACTTGTAATACAAATTATAATCACGGTACAATTTCGAATATAATTGCAAATAATAACTTTCAAATTCAAGATTTTCAAACTTATGTTGATTACTTCCAAAATCGGTATGTTGATAATAGTCAGTTAAATCAAAGATTCCCTCAATTACATTTAAGAGGAAATGACCAACCTCAACTTGTAGAAGATGTATTGCTTGGAAATAATACAAATGGCAATGATATGATTTTGGTATGCTCTATTATTGTTTACAGATTCAGATGTAATTTATTTCACGGAACACTAATGGCTGAAAGTCGTGGCGAAGCCCGAAGTTCGGCCATTGTTGAGCGAAGCGGAGCCGATTAAATTTCCATTCCCTGCTATGGGCTTTCAAAAAGTGGAGATGATCGGTAAAAAAGATTTGGAGAGAAAAAGTTGCCAGCAATCAACGGGCGGATGCCTGTGAAAAGAGCAAAAGCCAAGTTAGTCGAGCAGCGATCAGGTCCAACTAATCAAAAAATTGACTGATTTTTTTCGCACCAGGCATCGCGATCCCAGGCGACTTTTGGTCACATTAAAAAATCTAAATTTCTACTGCGTTCTCAGACCCAGATAATCCGGTGGTGACTTGTTGCGTTCCCAGCCATCGATTCGGATCATCTTTCCCCCGCAACAACTGCAAGTTTTTTCCTTGAAACCAAACAATCTGACCTTGGCAAATGCCCGTCGTTCGGTACGACTTAGGGCTAAATGCATTTTATTCAGTAATTCAAGTTTGGCAATGTGTAAGGACTTTGTTTTGGTTCGGTTGGCCAAAAATCCGTAGTGGCGTATTTTTCTGAAACGGTGCGGTAAAATGTGTAGACAAAACCTTTTGAGGAAAACTTTTCCAGGAAGGTTCATGGTTTTACTTTTTCCGTTTTGCCGGTAATCTTTGTAACGAAAGGTGACGTCCGAATCGGTGATATTTAAAATACGCTGATTGGTGATGGCGACCCGATGACTGTAACGAGCCAGATATTTGACCACGTTTTCTACTTTTGAAAAAGGAGGCTTGGCGTAAATGACCCATTCCTTTTGATACAAGTTTTTTGTCCAGCTACGGTAAGATTTTCGTCTGGGAAAATCAGCCGGTAAAACCAGCAAACCTGCTTCGATTGCCTGCCGCAGTTGCTTTAAAAAGAAGGCTTTGTAAACCTTATTCATGGCAAGAATCGGATATAAAAACTTTGCATTACTTTTTCGAGGATTTATCCAACTACCTTGTTTGGACAATCCACCCGCAGGTACAATACAGTGTACGTGTGGGTGTAGTTGTAAATTTTGTCCCCAGGTATGGAGCACCATCGTGGCGGCAGATTGGGCGCCGAGCCATTTTTTATCGCGGGCAAATTTGTTAAGCACGTACCACGCGGATTCAAAAAGTAAGTTGTAAATAAATCGCTGATTGCGCAAAACGAGTTGATTGATCTCATGTGGCAAAGTAAAGACTACATGAAAATAAGAAACGGGTAAAAGTTCTTCCTCCCGCTGGATGATCCACATTTCTTTTTGCAAACCCTGGCACTTTGGACAATTGCGGTTACGGCAACTATTATAGCTGATGTCGAGATTACCACAAGCGGTACAGGCGTCGACGTGGCCGCCGAGCACAGCGGTCCGACAACGCCTGATCGCATCGAGGGTACGTTGATGATGAACAGTTAACTGCTTGCGTAAATCAGGATCTAAAAACCGATCAATGACTTGCGCGAGTTCAAATTTTGTTTTCATCGCCGGACTTCATCAGGTGATCCAATGGAGTGACGATTTGTTTTAGTGGAATGTGTGCGTACTTTAAATAGTGCAGTGTTGTAGTAATGTTTTTATGTCCCAGCAAAGTTTTTAACTGTGGAAGGTGACCACCATTATTGAGAAAATGGACCGCATAAGAATGGCGTAAAGTATGAGCGGTAATTTTCTTTTTGATACCCGATCTTTTAGCAACCTGGCGGATAATATGCTGCAAACCACGCAGGCTGATGGGCTGTCCTTTAACTTTGTAAGACTCAATCAAATTATGTTTTGGAAAATATCCAAGCATCTGAATATATTGGCGCAGCGTAGTTCTGATATGTTCACCATACGGCACCACCCGAAGTTGCTGACCTTTGGTTCGTCGTAGAATAATGGTTCGATTATTTTTATCAAAATCTTTTAGTGAGAGCCGTAAAAGTTCACCGATGCGCATCCCGGAATCGAAGAGCAGTTGAATAACCAACAATTGTCTTACATCGCGGCAGGCGTTAAAAAGTTGTTTGATCTCCTCACCATCCAGGACTTCGGTATGATATTTTGCGATACGTGGATTAGGAATACTGACGACCAGATCGAGCCGGTTTACCACGTGTCGGAAATAATATTTGAGTCCACATACCCGGAGATTAATCGAAGAATCGGCGAGTCGTCCGGAGTCACGAAGCTGGACTAAGAAATGCTTGATCTGATGAACGGTGTAATCCTGAGGCAGTTTATTGTCGAGGAGGATGAGTTCTCGTACCCCACGCACGTAATTAATCTGCGTTGCGGGAGCATTGTTGGCCAATGACATGTGATCGACCATGGCCTGTAAAGCCTGATCGAAGGCAGGATTACCAGTCGTTTTGAATTTTTTTTAACATGATAAAAATGTTTAAAGGTTAAATAATGGAAATAAATTACGATATTGGGATAAGAAAAAAGAATAGTTGAGTTTTTTTGTTGGAAAGTGAGACAGAGGGGAACGGTTGAAGGGGAATTGCGACGAAGGAGCTTTGTTCAACAATGCATACCCGCAAGCGGCCTTAAACAGGCTACCTGCGGGTATGCTGACCGTTAGCAAGCATTAAGAAAAATGAATAGATATCACGAAGATTTGACATTTTGGCATTATGATACATTTTTAGGAGACTTAAAATGTAAAGAAATTGATGACAACTATCCTCATTATGAGTTTATACCTAATTCAGAATTTCTTGATAATTCAGGTAAATATCTTTCAACACTAAAAAAGATTTTATTTACGAACAACCCTATTCCTTATTTAGTTAGAATTCATTATAATAGAGGGTTCCAAATTTCGCAAAACGGAAATAAAAGGGCAATGCATATGTCATTCCCGATTCGGTTTGAAGATAATAAGTACAAATTCTATGTAAATCGAAATTTTGCAACTTATAATAGTGGTATTTTAACTGAAGAATTTCAATTCTTTTACGAAACGAAAAGTTGCTTCTCTCAATGGTTCAAATGTGAATTTGAATATGGAGGAATACAATTTTCATCAGCTGAGCAATTTATGATGCACAGAAAATCATTGCTATTTAATGATGAAGCTTCTGCAAAAAAAATACTGGAAACTAATAACCCAAGAGAACAAAAAGCAATTGGGCGCAATGTGAATAATTTTGACAATTCCATCTGGGAAAAGAATTCAGTTGATATTGTTTTTGAAGGAAATAAACAGAAGTTCACCCAAAATGAACTTTTATTAAATGAGTTAATCGGAACGAAAGGTAAAACTTTAGTGGAAGCCAGCCCAAGTGACCAAATTTGGGGTGTAGGACTATCAAAAGAATCAACTGAAATAATAAGTAGAAGTAAATGGAAAGGGGATAATTTACTTGGGATAATTTTAACAGAACTTAGAGAAGAATTGAGAGGAAATCCGAGTTATGATGAATATGGTTTAGGGTATTATACGGGACAAGAGTTTAAAGAAAAATATGACTTCTATAAATATTAAAAACGCTTGCTAATTATCCCCTCTTTACACGAGCTATTTCTTGCTCTTTCCTTTCATCCTCGCTCAGTACGTCTAAGGGAATCGGTCACCCAACAACGACTGAAGAGAAATGGGGTTGTACGCAAGCAGTTTGTCGTTCAGCCCTTCACGATTTGGTATTTCAACCAGTCGCTACTATGGCGTTTGCTGACTTACAATGCCTCGTATTTCATCTCCCAGAGTCGTCCTACTTTTATGACGATATTTTACTATCTTTAGCAGATAGAAATAGATGCCGATTCAAGGCACACACAATGCATAAAATATTCATTGCCAGCAAAAGCTGGCAACGCCATTTTTGCCGAACCGTTACTGGCAAGCAAAAAAACTGTCTGCTATCATTAAGAAACTTTAAATAAAATGAGAAATTATCTTATCGGAATAGGAGAATACTTAAAAGAAGACTATGAAGAAATTCTAAAGATCTCAGAGGACAGAGATAATCTTGATCACACCTGGAAAGATTGGAAAAAGAACAAAGAAAATTCGAAGAAACAATTAATCGAACAAGGACTTAACCTAGTTGAAATAATTGTTCGACCAGCAGAACTAGTTAAGTATTGTAGAGATAGAGGTCTGAAAATAACTGGAAAAACAAGATCTCAATTTATTTCTTTTAAAACTCAGGAATTGGATAAAAAATAACACACCAACTGCTGTTAGTTTTTTTGTTGGAAAGTGGGACAGAGGGGAATGGTTGAGGGGGAATTGCGATGAAGGAGCTTTGTTCAACAAGTGTGATGACGCTATCTATGCTCCCTATAGGTCGCACAGCGCATCGCGCGAGCCGTTGTGTGTAATTAGAAAAAAATGAAAAAGTACAACCTGATATTTCTCAAGTCTGCAAAAATCTTTGTAACAGCCCCCTAAACAATCCGACAAAATTATGGAAAAAAAACTGTAATTATGTCTATGAAGAAGAGTCAAAAAGGTAGTCGAGATTTTAACGACCAAGAAAAGTTAGCAATTTTAGCTGAGGCAAAAGAGAAAGGAGTTAATGTAACGCTGGCCAAGTATGATATCTATTATGCGACCCTAAATTATTGGAGAACCAAGTTTAAGCGAGAAGAATCAACTGGGACTACTAGGGATGTGATAAAGATGCAGCGTGCAGAACTTAAACGTCTGGAGAAAGAGAATGAGCAATTGAAAATTTTATTGGCTGAGCGAGAACTGGAGAGTAAATTAAAAGACGAGCTAATTAAAAAAAAGTATCCCGAGATGAGAAAAAAGCGTTAGTGTTTCAGTATATGCATTATGGATTAAAGCGAGATGTTTGCCTATCTATTGTAGGGATTACCACAGATCAGTTATACTACAAACCAACAGGTAATAAGCCTGGTAAGCGTGCTAGTGTTATTACTATTTGGCGAGATCCGGCAACTAAGATTAAGCAGGAGGTAAGTAACGAGGAAGTAATCAATGTAGCGCTAGGAATAAAGCAGGATCCAGATCAAGCTAATGGTTACCGATTGATCTGTTTTCGTTTAAAAATATTAGGCTATTATATTAACCATAAAAAGGTGTATCGACTATTTAAAGAGTATCATCTATTAGAGAAGGCTCGCAAGAAAGTAGGTCGGAGTTTTGTGAAGTATCGACGTGTATGTCCTAGTAGACCATTAGAAGTGCTGGAGATGGATATAAAGTATGTTTGGGTAGAAGGAAAGCGTAAGTACGCCTATATTCTAACGGTAATTGATACTTTTACCAGATATGTATTAAGCGGGGATGTTGGGTTTACGATGAAAAGTGTACAGGTAGAGAAGCTGTGGGAACAGCTGATAGTAGATTATTTACAACCTTTGAGGAATGCAGGAAAGCAGCTGGATATTGAAATAAGAAACGATAATGGTAAACAATTTTGTTCCAAAACGATCATGGCATTTTTTGAAGCCAATCACTTGGATCAGGTGTTTACTCATCCATATACACCAGAAGAGAATGGCCATGTAGAAAGCTTCCACAAAACACTTGGAGGAGCATTAGCAGGGCATCATTTTACGGGTTTGGAATCATTAAAAAATCGTCTACTTCGTTTTTACAAAACGTACAATAATATCCGTAGCCATGGCAGTATACTGGGAATAGCTCCAGCAAAATTTTGGAGTCTATACGAGCAAGATAAAATAGAAGTCGTACCTTTGGAAAAGCGGCGGTTAAAATTTATTTTAAAGATTCCTTATCAGGATATTTTGACGCTGCCCAATATTAACGATTATGACTTCGGGTAATAAGAACCCGAGGGAAATGCTCGCATTATTTTAAAGCCCCTCAATGGGGCGAAAAATAAAATAGAATTGGTAAGTTTGTAAATAAAACAAACCTACCAATCTATCTTGACTTCGGTACAATAGTCACCGTCGGTCAATGCTCGCAAAAGCAAAATTAGGAATTGTTTTTATTAATTAAATAACCTCCGCGATTTTGTTGGATTAATAGGGGGCTGCATCAATCTTGCTTTCAAACAAAGAATACTCTAATTGGAGACAAATCCAAGATGAATTTGAAAATTATCAGGCTTCTATAGATTTTAGCGAATTGGAAGAAATAATTGATTACTTAAAGAATGATTACAAAATAACAATTGACAAAGCAAAAATTGAAGTCCAAAAATTAACCTATTCAAAATCAGATACGATTGAAATTGAAATACCAAAAAATAACATATAGCGGAACACTAATACCTGAAAGTCGTCGCGAAGCCCTACGTTCAGCCGTTATCTGCCACCGACAAATAAATTGAACGCCTGACTGCCGCAGGCAGTAAGCGGAGCCGATTAAATCCCCATTCCCTGCTATAGGTTTTCAAAAAGTGGAGATGTTCGGTAAAAAGGTTGGTACCTCACAACATTACCGCATATTAAAAATACAGGCGATAACCATAGCACCAGCGTGCCTTTTCAGGTGCTTTATATCCACAATCTGTAAAAAATTCAAAAAAAAAGGGAATTTCAACATGATAAAAAAATATAAAGTTTAAATTTGATCCTTTCAGCGCTGCCATTACCTGTAATTTGAATTTTCGAAGAAAATGAGCATTTAGGTTTTGAAAATACGCAACAGCTTCTATTACAACTAAGAGCTTGTCCAAATTCGCCAATTGTAGCCAATTAATGGAAGTTTAGACAAGCGCTTTATCACTAATTGTTAAATGACTCTGGTTAAATTAAAATATATTCCTTTTAGATCCTTCTTCCTTAGCCTTCTTTTGGTATTATCTTACCAAACTACTATTCGTGCAAATAACTTAGATAGTCTAAAATCAGCGTTAAACCCCACCATGACAGAATCGTCGAGGTGCGCAATCCTCTATGCTATTTTTGAAATTCATTCTTCAAAAAACAATATAGATTCTACTAAAGTATATGCAGAAAAACTCATGGGTTCATGCGGGCTTGATGATGCGGATCAAATGCATAAAATCGCCTCTGCCTTCTACCTGTTATTTAAAGATAAACAGAGCCATTTTATTGACTCACTCATACAAGCAAACGCTCATAAACTGGAAAAAAACGTAGATAAAATATTATACTACACCAAAATAGCAGAAAGAGCATATCTGACTGGACATAGTGAGCAATTTAATTTGTACCTCAATAAAGCAAAACAGTCCTTTACGAACTCCGACAAAAATCTGTCAAAGGCATACTATTATAATTTATGGGGTTATTATCAGATGAATAAGGGGAATTTTCTGACCGCGCTTAAAAGCTATGAAGTCAGCCTGTCGTTTATGGATTCGCTTAGTATCAAATATCTGCAATACAGCATAGACCTGGGGGTTGCTTACAATAAAATTGGAGAACATAAAAAGGCTATTGATCTTTTTAGGCATAATATCAACGTGGCAATTGACAAGGGGGATGACCATGTAAAAAATTATAGTTACTACGGCTTGATTAGTAGTTATTTACGGACAGAAAACGCCAAGGCATGTATAGCGTTGTGCCATGAAGTTATAAATCAACAGAAAGATGAAGATAGCGCTGAACTGGGATATTTGTATAATGGTCTGGGTAATGCTTATTTAATGACGAATAAACAGGATTCAGCTTTTTACTATTTTAGGAGAGGACTTACCATATCCAAAGAAAAAGACGACACTAAAGGCATGCATGATAGCTATGTTGGCATGGCGGATTACCTTACGGAAAATAAGCAGTACGACGAAGCAGAAAAATATTATAAGATGGCTATAGATTTGGAGTCTTATATACCAGATCCGGAGTTGAATCAAAATTTGGCTTACTTGTATCATGCGAGAAAAGATTATAAGAACGCTTATCTCTACCTGAGCAAATATAATGATAGTAGCACCGCTACGGATTCTGACAAGCAGGCTGATATAAGATTAGCAGCAAATTTGTTAGAGGAGGCTAATACCTACAAGCAAAAAACTGGAAAAGAAATAGCACAGCGGGAAAGAGAAAAAAATAATCTTTACAGCATATTAATTGGTGCCGTTTGCCTGATTGTACTTATCACCTGCATGCTATGTTTTATTCAGCAGCATAAGAAAAAACTTGCCAAACTTAACCGGATAATTTCAAATAGAAACAAACAACTGAATACCGCCATCATCAACCAGAACGAGTCTATTAAATATTTAGAAAATTTTGCGGCAGTCGCTGCACATGACCTCAAAGCCCCGATTCGTACCGCCAGTTCCTTTGCAACATTGTTAGAGCGATCCAATAGCAATTTTGATGAAAAAGGTATTCAGTATTTAAATTTTATCACTTCAAGTGTTGGTCAGTTATCTTCGATGATAGATGACTTGCTGAGCTTATCTAAACTTGGTACCAATCTTCCCGAAGAAGCACCAGTTGACCTGAATGTCATTGTGGAAAAAGTGGAAAAATTATTATTTGACATGACGAGTAAGTCGGGAGCTTCAATAGTTATCAGCAAAAATCTTCCTACCGTCAGTGGTCACCAAACGTTACTGATCCAACTTTTTCAAAATTTAATAAAGAACAGTATCGTTCATAACAAAACAGAAAACGATTCAATTATCACGATTGATTTCACGGTTCAGAATCCAGCGTTATATGAAATTAAGGTAGCTGATAATTCTGGCGGTATCCCGGATTATATATTACCTACGCTGTTTGATCTGTTCTCCTCATCCAATAAAAATTCTGGTAACGGAATTGGTTTAGCAATTTGCAAAAAAATTGTTTCATATTATGGTGGTGATATTTGGGTCACGGTTCAACCTGGCGGCTCCACATTTCACTTTACATTGCCTTATCTTAAAAAAAGTTAATGTTAAGTGAAAATTGCCCGGGCGTATATCTGCGGTAAGGTTTTAAGCGTTATGCTAACTCCGGGACAAATTCCTTCCCGGATTTATTTTAAAAACGTAAAACCAACAAACCATGAAAATCTTAAAATTCCTTTCCGTCGTATCTTTATTATTTTGCTGGACCTTTAATGGCATTGCCCAGGATGCAGATTCCACCATCTACGAATCAGCCACGATGCTGGTTGCCAAAAATACCCAAACCAGGCACTTTGAAATCAAAAATAAACGGACCAAAGAAACCCTGAAAAACTTAAAGTTTGTCAGGTGGACCAACCAGGCATTTCAAGTGCTGGATGAAGACAAGAAAATATTTTATATTGATGAAAACTGGAAAATTACCGAAGAGGTCCATAATATGTACGGCCTTTGCGGGACCGTTCCGCACTACACGATGACTGTAAAAGAAACAAAGGACAGCCTGCTGGTATACGAAAATGAAACCTTTTACGATCATGCCGATGAGATTCCCGCCGCTAGAATATTCGGTATTTCTAAAAAGGATGCGGATCGTATTTTTTTCATTAACGGACTCGATAGATTTGATTTCACCGCAAATTTTAACGCCTTCGGTGACGGACTGACCAATCCAAGAACCATTTTTATCTATAAAAACGGAAAATATTTTCAGGCGGATAATCCAAAAGAAGAATTTGACAATCTGGATTTTTCAAATTACGATTTTTATATCAAAACCTTCAGAGATGAGCTGTATGGAGTGCTGGGAGTTACCGTACCCAAATATCGAAACGTTTCCAGGTTTAATGACCACCTGGCCAAAGCCGTTTTACCGGATGGCCGTGAGATTTACATTGATAAAGAAGGAGCGGAATATTATTAGGAATGGCAAATAAATAAGTCTCTGAAAGATGGCTTCTGGCCGCTTGCTTCTAGTGTGTTCAATTTACCCTATGGACTTTGAAAATTTCTCCTTGCATTTTTTGCATCAAATTCGAATTTTTACAGAAATTTTCTGGTATAAATGCTTCCATTATTAATGACCAAAACTGTTCCCGCTTGATGAATTTTCCGACCTTGAGCTTTTTTCCATTCGGTATATTAATAAAATGTCTTGAAACGAATACTGTGTGAGCTAAACTGAAACTAAATTAAAATTAAACGGCTGATAATCAACGACTTAAAATTTAAAAACAGAATCCAAAAGCGAGTTTATTCGGTTTGATATTTTATTAGAAGTGGCGAATTCGAAAAATGCGACAGGCGGCAGATTTTTTGGTTTCGTTTTTTTTCTGCAAAAAAAGGAACAATAAAAATAAATTTAAAGGCAAAATTTAAAAAAATTGCAATCTATTTGTTACAGGGAAAAGTACTAGAAGTTTTTTATGTTAATTAAACACCCTTGCTTCTGGCTATTTGCTCCCTTCAATCGCAATAAAAGAGCGCAAATAGCCAATGGCCAAAAGCAAGTAGCAAGTAGCAAAAACACCCATAAAGATCTACACGATCGCTCAGCGTCCTCCGCTCCGCTCCGTGAAAAACACTTTTTAGAGCAGTTAGAGCAGGCTCACCAATTAACGGTGTTTACCTTTGAGCGATACCCCAACCGCTTGCCTCGGGAAGCTTCATTTTTGCAAAGCGTTAATTATAAACCTCCTCCATCACATGATATCGGGGATCGTCCATTTGTTGTTCGATCACATTTGCCAGCATGGGAGAAGCCTTTTTCATCAGTGTCTGACATTCTGCACTCAAATGATGTATTTCAACTGTTTTTCCGGCAGCTTCGTATTTTTCTACCAGCTGAAATAAAGCTTCGAGTGCCGAGTGGTCACTGACCCGTGATTCCAGAAAGTCAATAATGACGCGATCCGGATCTCCGTTGACATCAAATTTGTTTTTAAAAGAAGTAATGCTACCAAAAAACAACGGTCCCCAGATTTCGTATACTTTCGTTCCGTCTTCCAGGTAGCGCTTTCTGGCACGGATTCGCTTGGCGTTTTCCCAGGCAAAAACCAGGGCGCTCATGATGATGCCGATAATTACGGCGATGGCCAGATCAAAAACAACCGTCAGGATAGACACACTAATCAAGACCAGCGCATCACTTTTTGGAATTTTATTTAATATTCTGAAACTACTCCAGGCAAACGTGCCGATGACGACCATAAACATCACACCTACCAGCGCCGCAATCGGTACCTGCTCAATGAGTCCGGAAGCAAAAAGGATAAAACACAACAACGTAAGTGCCGCTACAATCCCGGACAAGCGCGTCCGGCCACCACCTTTTATATTGATGATCGACTGGCCAATCATCGCACAGCCACCCATACCACCAAAAAGTCCGGTTATGATATTTGCACCGCCTTGCGCGACACATTCCCGGTTGGAATTTCCGCGTGTTTCGGTCAATTCGTCCACCAGATTCAAGGTCATCAACGACTCAATCAAACCAATCGCCGCCAGAATTAACGCGTACGGACCGATAAAAGCGAGCGTTTCCCAGTTCATCGGAATTTTAGAAAATATAGCCGTCTGAAAAACGGGCAGTCCACCTTTCAGGCCTTCTCCGCCACCATCTCTGATAAAACTACCAACAGTCGCTACGTCCAGATTACCTAAAATAACAATCGCCGAAACAACACCAATCGCAACCAGTGCTTCCGGTAATTTTTTATTAATCATCGGTAAAAAATGCATGATCGCCATGGTCAGCAATACCAATCCGAGCATCGTATAAAGTGCCGCTCCCTGCAACCAGGTCGCCACACCATTATTCACTTCTTTAAACATCCCCAGCTGCGAAAGAAAAATGACAATCGCCAGTCCGTTTACAAAACCCATCATCACCGGATGTGGAATTAGTCGGACAAATTTTCCTAATCTCAAAAGTCCCACCACAATCTGAATAATTCCCATCAGAATGACCGTCGCAAACAAATAATAAAGACCCAGATTTTCATCCGGTGCTCCCATCGCATTCCCCGTTGCTACCAGACTGACCATTACCACCGCCAAAGCACCCGTTGCACCACTGATCATTCCCGGACGTCCCCCAAAAACAGCCGTAATCAAACCGATCATAAAAGCCGCGTATAACCCCACCAATGGATCTACACCCGCCACAAAAGCAAACGCAACTGCTTCCGGAACCAGGGCCAGCGCAACCGTTAATCCACTCAGAATATCGTTTTTTGCATTTCCTGCCCGCTGTCTAATAAAATCTACCATAAAAAAGATTTTTTGAAAAAAACCGCAATAATAAACCTTTTAAGCGCAGTTTTCAGGGTAAAAGTTGCGTTATTCGCTAGCCTTCTTCCATTCGGAATTGTATTACTAACCAATAACTTATTGTTTATGGTACAATAAGTAGGCCATTCATCCTGTCATCCTTATTTTGGTAAAATTAAATGTGGTATTTCCGCAAAATTGCCATTTTTAAATTTTTAAATAAATTCCTGTTAAGAATCAATTAAAAACAAGCTCTAAAGATTTAGGCCGATTAATTTGTCGCTAATCGATAGAGGAGAGAAGCGATTTATGCCCTTGGTAAACTTCATGAAGTAGCGATTCTGCGCTAAAAACCATATAAACGGAGACCCCAAATCATATTCTCAAAAATCATCCAAACAATTATCTTCCCGATAAAAGATATACACGTTGAAGAGTCTCTGCGTTCTCTTGCCCCTCTGCGCGAAAAACACTTTTAAAGCAAGCTTACTGATTAACAAAATTTCATGTAAATTGTATAAAAATATAGGATGCAGGATAATGAAGCAAATACAGTTAATTGAATACCATCATATACACGTTGAAGAATCTCTGCGCCTGTGCCTCCCGAAGGGATGGTTCTCTTGCCTCTCTGCGCGGAAAACACCTTCTAAAACAACCTCATCAGTATTAAACTTTATCCACCTTACATCCTCGGAGTCGCCACCACCTCCTGACCAGCAAAATCCTCCTTCAGATATTTAAAATACCCTGCCACGGCAATCATTCCCGCGTTGTCCGTACAATATTGAAAATCCGGAATATAAGTCTTCCATCCAAGCCGCTCACCCGTTTCCGAAAAAGCCCTCCGCAAACCGGAATTAGCGGAAACACCGCCCGCAATAGCTACCTCTTTAATACCCGTTTCCTCCGACGCCTGCACCAGTTTATTCAACAAAATACTTACGATCCGGTCCTGAATCGAACGACAGATATGGTGCATGTTTTCCTTAATAAAGTCAGGATCTTCTTTCAATTGATTTCGTAAAAAGTAAAGAATAGACGTCTTCAAACCACTAAAGCTAAAATCCAGACCATCAATCTTAGGCTCCGTAAAAGAGTAGAGTGGTCCCCCTTTTTGTGCGAGTTTATCAACCAACGGTCCCGCCGGATAATCCAGTCCCAGTAATTTTCCACTTTTATCAAAGGCTTCTCCCGCGGCATCATCAATCGTAGAACCCAGTACCTCCAGGGTATAAGGATCACTCACTTTCACAATCTGCGTATGCCCGCCGGACACTGTCAGACACAAAAAAGGAAAAACAGGTTTTGGGTCTTCCGCAAAATGCGCCAGTACGTGCGCCCGCAGATGATGTACCTCAATCATCGGAATTCCCAGCGCCAGGGCCATGCCCTTCGAAAAACATACACCGACGTGCAGCGAACCAATCAGACCCGGCCCTCTGGTAAACGCAATGGCCGTCAGTTCGTCCCGCGTAACACCCGCCTTCAGGAGCGCCTGATCGACCGTAGGAACGATATTTATCTGATGAGCCCGCGAAGCCACCTCCGGAACAACGCCGCCATAATCCCGGTGAACCTGCTGTCCTGCGGTCACATTACTCAGAATTATTCCGTCTCTGAGAACCGCCGCGGAAGTGTCATCACAGGAAGATTCGATGGCCAGAATTACTACACTCATTTTTTATTGAATATTTTTTTAAAACTATAATACAAAACCGATTGATTGTTGTATCTTTACAAAGAACCACTAAAGGTTCACAAAAAACAAAAACATATACTAATATCCGTAAAGAAACTTTAAACAAGCTCTTAACAGGATATTATTTGTAACTACACATTGAGAAAATACCATTATACGTCGTGGACGTGTAGTGGTATTTTATTTACTGATACTAAAAAAAAACAGATGTTCAAATCAAAAAAAGCGAATCCTGCTGTCGGTTCTAAAAATCCGGTGCCCTCCGGAGATGCTCCCACGTCGTTATCCAATAATATCGCCCCCGGAACCCGGATCGAAGGAAAATTTACCACCTCGGAGGATGTCCGCATGGATGGACGGTTGGTAGGGGAAATCCAATGTTATAAAAAACTGGTCATGGGAGAACAGGGACAGATAGAAGGGGACGTTGTTTGCGAAGATTCCAGCATCCGTGGAAAAATTATGGGAACGCTAAAGGTTAAAGGCCTGCTGCACTTGCTGGCTACGGCCCGCCTCGAAGGTAAAATTATGGCCAAAAAAATGGTGGTAGACGAAGGTGCCTCTTACAGCGGAGAATGCCTGATCGGAGAGCAACACGTAAAGTAGTAGTATTTTCACGATTGACCGGTGATTATTTTGTGTGTAATGCGAATCAAGGGCTAAATCACTCGTAATATTGCATAATTGCAGGAGAACTAACACGCTATTAGAAAATAATGAATATCGAATATCGAATATTGATTAATGAATTTTGAATTTTCCTGTGACCGGAAAACTTTAATTCACTATAAACATCATGAGCTATCATTTATAGGTTTCTTTTAAAATTAGAAATCTGTTTTATGGTAAAAGGATTTCAATCAGAAGATTACGTTACATGATTTACTTTTTAGCTCTTAATTCGCATTTGTAAATAGAAACACTTCCCTGTAAATTCAGGTTACGTCCACCATTTTTGGTTCGTATCGCATCTTTTTAATAAATGTGGGAAGTTTTTATTCACTTCTATCCTGCATTTTAATAAATTTTATTATTATTGCGACATACAAATTAAAAAACCTCTTCTTATGAGATTAATCATCAACTTAGTATTAGTTGCCCTCGTTTTTTTATTGATCTACGTTTTATACGGTAGTATCAACGAACCCATTGATTTTCAGAACGAAAAAGCCCGCCGGGAAGGAGCGGTCATCAATCGTCTGACAGATATTCGTAAAGCCCAGGAGTTGTACCGGGAAGTACACAACGAATACGCTAAGGACTTTGATTCGTTAATCAGTACCATCAAAAACGGAAAAATTCCCGTTGTGAAGGTACTTGGTGATCCGGATGATCCAACCAATACGGATGCCATTCGGTATGATACCACGATGGTTCCCGCAATGGACTATTACAAACAATATGAAGCTACCACCAAGCGTACCGTAAATCTTGATTCTTTACGATATGTTCCATTTACTCAGGGACAGCAGTTTTTGGTGCAGGCGGATACGCTGACCTATCAAAGTACCCTTGTAAATGTGGTTGAAGTAGGTACTCCCCGGACAGAATTTATGGGGCCTTACGCCGACGCTCGTTTCAAACGTTACGACGCCAATTACGATCCGGGTAAAATGATTAAATTCGGAACGATGTTCGCACCAAACCTATCTGGAAATTGGGAACGGTAAACTTCGAAATTGTTGAAAATAATTTTGTAAAAAAATATACTGACACCTATGACCTATCCATTCTTGTAGGAATGGATAGGTTTTCTTTTTTGGTCAGTGATCCACAGCAGAATATCCTCTTGCTGCGGAGCCATCCTTTTTTACCTGAGGTTAAAAACCTGGGACAACTCAGTAATCAGTTAAAGGAGATTTACATCAACGATGATTTACTGAAACAATCTTACGGATCAGTCAGAATCGGCCTGGTAAACCAAAAAAATACCCTGATTCCCAGCGATCTTTTTGTAGCAGACCAAAAGGAAGTATACCTGAAAAATATGCTTCCGGCCCTCAAGGAGGATACCGTGTTTGCTGACGATTTGAGACCGCTCGGAATGGTCAACGTTTATGCGGCTAATACTTTTTTTGTCGATCAGTTGTCCGGATATTTTCCGAGCGCGAAAATCAATCACGCCTCAGCCAGCTTAATTCTCGGCCATCGCAAGATTGCGGAAAACCGGACGGGCCGTCAAATCTGTCTCAACGTCCGGCAGGGATTGTTACAAATCAGCTTGTTCGACAACAAAGAATTACTTTTCTACAATAGCTTCCTTTACGAATCCTCCCAGGACTTTATTTACTACGTCATGCTGGTTTTTGATCAGTTCAAACTCAAACCAGAAGGAAATACCGTACACATCAGCGGACAAATCATTAAGGATTCTGAAATCTATCATCTGCTCTTCCGGTATATCCGACACCTGGAAATGATGCCCGTACCGGATTACTATAAACTGGGTACCAAAGGAAAGGATATCCGGGATTACCAATATTTTGATCTTTTTAGTCTCAAACTATGCGAATAATCGGTGGCCAGTTCAAAGGCCGTAAATTCTATCCTCCGGCGGATAAATGGCCCACCCGGCCCACAACGGACTTCGCCAAAGAAGGACTATTTAATATTCTTCAGAATCGAATTGATTTTGAAGCCATTTCTGTATTGGACCTCTTTGGCGGAACGGGATCGCACGGCTATGAGTTTATCTCGCGGGGATGCCAGGATGTTACGTACGTCGATAAATTTGGCCCGGCGGTTAATTTTGTTAAAAAAACTTCCAAAGAACTTGAAATCGAAGATCAGTTTACGGTCTTCCGGACGGACGTTTTCCGTTTTATTAAAATGAGTCCCAAAAAATACGATTATATCTTTGCGGGACCGCCCTACGAATTACCGACCATTGATACGATCCCCGACGAAATCTTCAAATACGAATTGCTCAAACCGGATGGACTTTTCGTGATGGAACACAATCCCAACCACGAATATCCCAACCATCCCCACTTCAAAGAAGCCCGCAATTACGGTAAAACCATCTTTAGCTTTTTTAAATAACTTCACGTTCCCCGTTAGCAAAAACGCTATTCCTACCCATAATGCTATTTTTTTTGTTTCTTTGCGAAAACCTGAATACCAGGGAATTTTAATTCGTATTAATTGGTTTTCAACATACTACTGGACATTTGCGGGGGAATGAGTTTTCACAAAAAAGGACTAAAAGACCACTAAACGCTGTATCATGAATTTTACTGAGAAAATCGCCGAAGGGGTAAAAGCCGCCGTTGCAAAATTATACGACCATCCGGTTGATCTGGAATCAATCATGATTACCAATACCCGCAAAGAATTTACTGGTGATTATACGGTAGTCGTTTTTCCTTTTACCAAGCCCGCCAAAAAGAAACCTGCTGAAATCGGTCAGGAACTCGGAGAAGTACTGAAAGCGGACCTGGATATCGTCGCTGAGTTCAACGTGGTCAAAGGATTCTTAAATCTTTCTATTGATAATAAATACTGGCTAGAATTCTCCCGGAAATTGTTTAAAACAGAACAACTCGGTCAGGCTCCCGCCAACGGAAAAAAGGTGATGGTTGAGTTTTCTTCTCCCAACACCAACAAACCCCTGCACCTCGGTCATATCCGGAATATTCTCCTGGGCTGGTCCTGTTCCCAAATTCTGGACCGGGCTGGTTACGAGGTAATCAAAACCCAAATTGTCAACGACCGGGGAATTGCCATCTGTAAAAGTATGCTGGCCTGGGAAAAATTCGGAGCAGGGGAGACCCCCGATTCCAGTGGCATTAAGGGAGATTTTCTGGCGGGAAAATATTACGTTTTATTTGAGCAAAAATTTAAAGCGGAATATCAGGCGTGGCAGCAAACCGACGCAGCAAAAGCCGTATTCGCAGCGCGAAAAAAATCCGAACAATCGGAACCGGAATTCTGGAAGGATTATAAAAATACTTATTTCAATGATTACAGCGAATTAGGTAAAGAGGCCAAAGCCATGTTGCTAAAATGGGAAGACAACGATCCCGCCGTCCGGCAATTGTGGTCTACCATGAACGGCTGGGTATACGATGGTTTCGCTGCTACCTATAAAGCACTGGGTGTTGATTTCGACAAGTTATATTACGAATCCGATACGTACCTGGAAGGTAAAAGAATTATTGCAGATGGCCTGGCCAAAGAGGTTTTCTATAAAAAAGAAGACGGCTCGGTGTGGATAGATCTGGAATCTGCCAAAATGGATCATAAACTGGTGCTACGAAGTGACGGAACCTCGGTCTATATGACCCAGGATATTGGTACGGCCCAGTTACGGTCGGATGATTTTGGAATGGACAAAATGGTTTACGTAGTTGGGGATGAACAAGATTATCACTTCAAGGTTTTATTCGAAACGATGAAACGACTGGGAGCGCCCTACGCGAAAGGTCTTCACCACTTGTCTTACGGAATGGTGGATTTGCCTACCGGAAAAATGAAATCCCGGGAAGGAACCGTCGTGGATGCCGATGAACTGATCAGAGACGTAGTCGAAGTAGCCAGGGTCAATATGGTCGAACGAAACGAAGTAACCGGAAAGGCGGACGAAGATATGGAAGAAATTATCCGAAGAATCGGAATGGCCGCCCTGAAGTATTTTATCATCAAAGTAAATCCGAAAAAACGGATGGTCTTTAATCCCAACGAAGCCGTGGATATTCAGGGACAAACCGGACCGTATATTCAGTATGCGTTCGTCCGGGCCAAGGGTGTTTACGAAAAAGCGGTGCAGGATCAGATAAATTTATCGCTGGCCGACAACTATTCTACCCTGAAACCCGTAGAAAAAGAACTGATCTTCCAGATTAGTCAGTATCCGGGCCTGGTGTTGCAGGCAGCTGAAACCTACGACCCGTCGCTGATTGCCAACTATTGTTACAATCTCGCACGGTCTTTCAACAAACTCTGGCACGAGGTTTCTATTTTGAATGCCGAGCAACCCGAAACCATTGCGTACCGGGTAAAGTTGAGTAAATTGATGAGTGAGACACTCAAGGATGGTATGCAATTGCTGGGAATTGAAATGCCGGAACGGATGTGATTTAATTTTTTATAATGAATAATGAATAATGAACAATGAACAATGAATAATGCCCTCGATCGTATAACCCGCAGGCCATCAAACGAGCGAATAATAATAACAATAAAGTCTAATAGATCATAAAATTTTACCCCGACTTTAAAGGAGAAGATTTACCAAGTCTACCTTGCCGTCACAACTAGAAATAACTCAAAAACCCGAAAACTCAAAACTCAAAAACTCAAAAACTCAAAACTCAAAACCCGTAACTCAAAACTCATAATTCAAAACATGAAACCAGGAACAAAACCGAAGCTCAATTTTATAGAGCAAATCGTGAAGGATGATATAGAAATGAACAAGCACGAGGGTAGGGTCCACACCCGGTTTCCCCCCGAGCCTAATGGTTATTTGCACATTGGACACGCAAAATCCATTTGTCTCAACTTTGGTCTGGCCGAGAATTATGGTGGTAAAACCAATCTGAGATTTGATGATACCAACCCAACCAAGGAAGAGACCGAATACGTCGATGCCATCAAAAAAGACGTAGAATGGCTGGGCTTTAAGTGGGAAGGAAAAGCATTATATGCTTCAGATTATTTTGAGCAATTATACGATTTTGCGGAACAACTGATCAAAGACGGAAAAGCTTTTGTGGATGATTCTACGGTGGAAGAAATCCGGGAGATGCGCGGGACACCCACCGTTCCGATGACGCCAAGTCCGAACCGCGATCGTTCGGTGGAGGAAAATCTCGAATTATTCCGGGGCATGAGAGCCGGGAAATATCCGGAAGGTTCCCGCGTACTACGGGCCAAGATCAGCTTGACTTCGCCCAATATGCATTTACGGGATCCGATTATGTACCGGATTTTATTTGCACATCACCACCGTACGGGAGACAAATGGTGTATCTATCCCATGTACGATTACGCCCACGGTCAGTCGGATTCTATTGAAAAAATCACCCATTCGGTTTGTACCCTGGAATTTGAAAATCACCGGCCATTGTACAAATGGTTCATTAAGCAACTGGGAATCTTTCCGAGTCGTCAGATCGAATTTGCGCGCCTGAATCTGAATTATACCATTATGTCCAAGCGACGTTTGCTGCGACTGGTAGAAGAAGGGCTGGTCTCGGGCTGGGACGATCCCCGCATGCCTACTATCAGTGGATTACGACGTCGGGGTTATTCTCCGGCAGCCGTCAGAAACTTTGCGACGCGGGTAGGAGTAGCCAAAAGAGACAATGTAATTGATTTGTCCTTGCTGGAATTTAGTGTCCGCGAAGACCTGAATAAAACGGCAGCCCGGGTCATGGGCGTTTTGGATCCGATTAAGTTGGTCATTACCAATTATCCGGATGGAAAAACCGAAGATTTAGAACTGGAAAATAATCCGGAAGACGAATCAATGGGTAAACGTACTATTCCGTTTTCGAAGCACCTATACATCGAGCGTACCGACTTTATGGAAGACCCGCCGAAGAAGTATTTTCGGTTGGCACCCGGTCGGGATGTCCGGTTAAAAGGAGCATATATTATTCATTGCGAAGATTTTGTTAAGGATGAGAATGGGGTAGTGACGGAAGTGCACGCCACGTATTATCCGGATAGTCGCAGTGGCTCGGATACGTCGGGCGTCAAGAGCAAAGGCGTCATGCATTTTGTTTCACAAAAAGAAGCCGTTCCGGTGGAAGTTCGCTTGTACGACCGGTTGTTCAACGTAGAAGCACCGCTGGCCCACGAGGACAAGGATTTTACTGAACTGATCAATCCGGATTCATTAAAAGTGATCAAAAATGCCGTGGTCGAGCCTAGTCTGGCATCCGCCAAAGCCGGTGATCGTTTTCAGTTTATGAGAATGGGTTATTTTTGTGTCGATCCGGACAGTACGGAAGATCAGCTCGTCTTCAACCGGACGGTGACGCTGAAGGATGGCTGGAAGAAAAAGAAGTGAATGAAGCTCCCCGAGGCAAGCCGTCGGGGGTATCGCTCAAAGCTAAACACAGTTAATCGGTAAATGAGTTAATCAGTGTCCCACTAACCTGCCTTTGCTGGATTTCCTGCAGCAGGCACGGCAGGCAGGCGTGTTCATCCGAAGCAGCGCCTTGGAGATTTTTTTTTGACTAAAATTTTTGATTATCATTCACTTAAAAAAACAAAATAATTTTTAAAAATAAAATATCAACTAATTAACTATTGAAAATATGAAATCTTTAAAGAAAATTATTCCTGCGGTAGCCATTTTGTTGTTTTCTGCTACCGTTATTTTTGCCCAAATCAAAGAGTCCGGCGTTTCGGAAGAAGTAGTCGTTGCCCAGCCGAGCTGGATCGCTAATCCGATTGGCAGTATCATTGGGTTGGTCCTGTTAATTGCCATGTTTGCCGGAATGGCGAAGGTAGCATTGGCAAAAGAGTAAGATATTTATAATCAAATCCTACCGCTGAAATTGATAGTTTTAAAGCTGTTTCTTCAATAAGCCGGAAGGTGGCAATTGGAACCTATTTCCGGTGGGAAGATTCGGATTTTTATAAAAAACATAAAGAGCTGCTACCGATTGGTGGTGGCTCTTTTGGATTTGGTTGGTTGTAAAAACTTATTTTATCATAAATTCAGGGCTTTTCCCCGCAGTAATTTTTCCTCCTCTTCCAGAATTTCCATGTTGTCCCAAAGTCCGGTGGACAAGGTTTCGGCGTAAGTGGACGGGAGTCCTTTTTGTTTCATAAACGTTGCGGCGGTTTCATGATCATATTCCATGGACTGATGAGAGAAATTAATTTTACCACGCTGATTTTCCAGAATTCCGTACCAGACTCTGGCCGTCCCGTCATTCGCAGGCATGCCAATCACACCGGGGTTGATCCAATATTTATTTTCCTGATAATCATGAAAAGGGAGGCCGCAGTGTCCCGAAAGAATAACGTCCGCACCGGTTGCATCCAGGATATCTGCTTTAATTTTCCAGTCGGTAGATTTAAAAATAAACTGGGAAGTATTTTCCAGGCCACCGTGGAGTACAAAACATTTTTTACCACCAAATTCAAAACGAAGAAATTCCGGCAGCGTAAATAACCATTCCTTGTTGTCAGCCGAAATTTGCTTTTGGGTAAACGCATACCAGTTTTGCGAAAGCAGATCACACCGCGATCCTTCGGAAAAATTACAACCACATTCGTCCTCGTCTTCCCGGATTTGCAGTTCTACGTTGCCCGCAATGGTGTGAATATTCCAGTCCCGGATCAATTCGAGACACTCGTTGGGTTGAGCACAATATCCCAGGATATCTCCGGTACAAATAATTCGGGTATTGGGAATATCGAGCGCCGTGGCCATCGCTTTGATTTTCTGCAACGCCTGAAAATTACTGTAAACGCCACCGAATATCAGGACCTTTCCGGAAGGTAATTTTCCAATATTTTTGGTATTTGTCTTGTTAATCATTTTTATAAAAATATTTAAACCAGCATCTGCATCCCGCAAAAACGGCAAAACAAATCATCGTCCCGACCAGATTGACGACGAGTAGCGACCCATAATCTGTCCCAAATATATTGGTATTTTTTGGTAAAAAATTAACTGCATAGCAAATTCCGGTAATCAGTCCAATACTCACCACGATACTGAAAGTAATTTTCGGAACTTCCATTTTCCAAAATAAAAATACCGGCGCCAGGCCAATTACCATCGTCCCCGAAATAGTCGTCGCCGATAAGATTTCCGCCCCCAAAAATATCGGAATGGTTCCCAGTACCGCCATTATCACCATGACCCAACGACCGGCAGAGACGCTCGGTGTACCGATTTTTAAATCCATAATGGCCAGCTTGGAAAAAGAGGCAAACGCTGAATCCAGCGTGGAAGAAGCGGAGGTAATCATGATAAAGTTGATCAATAAAGTCAGTACGATTCCCGCTGACTGAGCTACCTGCACCGTAGCGTCTCCGGCCATACCGAGTTGTGCGGCGTAGACCCCAATCAGTGAAAAAAGCAGAATGGCCACAAACCCAATCGGAACAGCCAGTAAGAAACTTTTTTTCATCGTTTTCGGATCGGTGATAAACGCCCGGTCGGTCATCACCGGATCGTGAAACGGATAACTGAAGGCTTGCACCAATGCCACCAGCATCAAGTCGATTCCACCGCCAAGACTCAGGGTCTCCGGCAATGGAACACCCTCCAAATCCGGCAGAATCATTCCGAGGATAATGACCAGTAAAAAACCAAATAAAAATATCTGAATGACATCTGTAAACAGCGAACTACTCAAACCACCCTTCAACGAATAGAGTAAAGTCAACAACGTAAATACCAGAATAGAAGAAAAATACGGCATACTACCGGTCGGACCAAAATACAAACCAATCACCATCGTGTTGGACCAGACTTCGTTAAAAAGCCGGAAAGCGATTAGTACTGAAAATAAGACAACCGCAGAAGACCCGAATTTGGTTTTAAGAAATTGGTGAATACTTTCGTAGCCACCCTGGGTCCGCATTTTAAAAATAATCAGGCCAGCGACCAGAAACGACAGGTAATAACAGGCATACGCCAGGCCACCAATGATCCCGTATTTAAGCCCCAGATTGGCAGCGTTGGTAATCGACTTGGCGAATATCCAGGAGATGACGAGCGAACTGGTCAGAACGAATACACTCGGAGTACGGTTGCCCTTCGTAGCACGAAAAAACCGTTCTGCCGTTTTTACTTTCGGAGAAAGCAAAAGCAGCAATAGGCTTGAGCCAATTACTAAAATCCATTGTATAAGTACGGTGTATTCCAATAGTATGTTAATTTAAAAAGTTGTTTAAGAATTCTCTTAAACAACTTTTGTTGAGTACTGCAAAAGTACCCGAAAGGTATCAATTTTTAGCCTTTCGTTACTAGTACACAGTGCAATAAGCTCTTAGATCGCTAAATCACTCTTGGTAAATCCATTATCGAATTTGATATTGGAAGTCGTATATTCACCGCCAAGGTTGTAGCCACCTTTCCCATCGGGAAAATAAGCTTTGCGAAGCGTGTTGACGTAAACGCCGTTCATTGTTTTATATTCCAGCTCCATCTTGATGATTGGCTCATTAATACCCATGGCGGGGAGAGAAAAGTAGAACTGATCCACCAGATGGTTAATTGGATTAAAATAGCAAATGTAAGTATCATCGACATCTTTACCCGTTCCTTTGAAAGTAATTTTCACTTTATCATAATTGATTTCACCGATCATTTCTTTGCCCAGATATTCGTGTACGGCACCCGGATCTGCTAATTTATACATCATGGTAAACCAGTAGTAATTGGCCTGTCTCAAAAAGACCGTTCCACCAATTGCTTTTGGATCAGTTACCGGCTTCCCATCGTGAGAGATGGATGCTTTTCCGTCCATGTATAATTGCGTTACTTGTCCTTCTGTACCAGGTAGCACATTTACGTTATGTTCGCTGTAAGAACCCCAGGAAGTCTCGTCGGCAAAAATATATTTCTCTACCGATTGGTCAATGCCTTTGGCTTTGTCATCATATTTGTAATCAAACTGAACATCTTTTAGCGCCGATAAAGCACCCCAGCCACCATTTACTTTTTCCATCGCATGAATAAGTTGCATGGAGGTATCGCCGGGTGCCGGTTCGGACATGGCAGGAGTCTCAGGTGCTGCTGTTTTTGTAGCGGCCGGTTCCGGATTGTTACAGGCCATAAAGCCAAAAAGTACCAGCATTGATACCATCCAGAAAAATTGTTTGATGGTTGATTTTGTCATAAAGTTCTAATGTTTTGTTTTTTGAAATTGAGTACGTAGCAAAATTGGTGTGTTTGTCTTTTTTCCAAAGTATTCCAACAACTAATTACCAACAAGCTAACCAGTTATCAAAACCTTAGGAATGGCAAATAAATAAGTGCAGATTCTAGGCGAACTATTTTTGCATCAATCAAAGAGGAAAAATGGGAGTTATGCTGTGTATAATGACCATTTTGACGATGCAGAGTGATGCAAAAAGAGGAAGTATAGAATCGTA
>CAKZUV010000162.1 GCA_937921555.1 uncultured Saprospiraceae bacterium | reverse complement strand
TTGAATGATGAATAACAAAACAAGGTGGATCTCTTTTTTATTTGCGCTGGTCATTTTACTAGCTACCTCCGGCTGGATGTATTATCTGGATCAGCAAAGACAACTATGGGGTTATCTGCCACTTTTTCAATTCGGTAGTTTATTTGCTACGCTGTTATTGTTGATCTATCCACGATTTTCCAGGATGAAAAACAAAGACCAGTTGCTGGTTGCGGCGGTGGGAAGTGGGGTATTGTTATGGGCGAGTTTTCCGGCACTGCCAACGACCTTTTTTATTTTCTTTGCCTTTATTCCTTTGCTTTGGGTGGAAGACAAAATTGCGGCGGCCCACGAAGGGATGGCTCGTTGGGAAGTTTTTAAATACAGTTATGTAAGCTTTGCGATCTGGAATATCCTTACCACTTACTGGGTGGGAAATACGGCTTTGGTGGCGGGTATATTTGCGATTTTCCTGAGTTCCGCATTTATGACGATTCCTTTTGTTTTATTTCACAATACAAAAAAGCGACTGAATGAAAAAATGGGCTACGCGGCCTTTGTCGCCTACTGGATTAGTTTTGAATATATTTATCTGAATCAGGAAATCAGCTGGACCTGGTTAAACATTGGTAATTGTTTCGGACAATATCCTTCCTGGGTTCAATGGTACGAATATACGGGTGTTTTCGGGGGCGCACTTTGGGCGTTGGTGGCGAATGTTTTAGGTTTTCAATTGTGGAAAAACTACGAGCAGAAACATACCGTCGAGAAATCAGGTGCTATTAAAATGGCCGCGTGGATCGTATTGCCACTACTCGTTTCGGTCGTTATATACACGCAGCAGGAGGACCAGGGACCGGCGGTAGAAGTCGTCGTGGTACAGCCCAACCTGGAACCTCATTACGTGAAATTCTCACTCAGTAAGCGGGAACAACTTCAGCGGTTTGTCAGCTTGAGTCAGAAAGCATTAACCGATTCTACCGACTATCTGGTCTTTCCCGAAACGAGTTTTAACCGGGTAGATTACGATGCTATCTTACGGGATCGTTCTATCGCCCCCATCAAGTCAATGATCGATCAGCATCCGCGCCTGAAATTAATTACGGGTGTTTCTACCCAACGGGAACTGACTGCCGACGAGCCACACGGACCAGCCGTGAGAACTTACGAACGTGCTGGTAAAACTCGTTATTTTGAAATAGGAAATGCGGCGATTCAGCTGACCGCAAAATCCGGTGAAGTACCCGTTTACATCAAATCAAAACTGGTTCCCGGTGCAGAATTTTTACCTTACCGGGAAGTGTTTTTCTTTCTGAAACCACTCGTGGAAAAACTAGACGGATCAATGGCCGGACTCGCCACGCAAGCCGAACGGGAAAATTTTTCCGGACCGTCCGGTGAAGAAATCGCTCCCGTTATTTGCTACGAATCTATTTACGGTTCGTACGTAACAGATTACGTACAAAAAGGAGCCAACGCCTTATTTATCGTTACGAATGATGGTTGGTGGGATAACACCGCAGGACATCGTCAGCATCTTGCTTACGCCCGGCTGCGTGCGATTGAAACCCGTCGCAGCATTGCCCGTTCTGCCAATACGGGGATCTCTGGATTTATCAATCAACGGGGAGATGTATTGCAAGCCACGAAGTATAACGAAGCAATTGCGGTCAAAGGCAAAATTCAACTGAATAACGAACAGACTGTTTACACAAAATGGAAAGATCTTATTGCCCGCATCTGTAGCTTTTTGAGTATACTGTTATTGCTGAACGTATTTGTAAAAGGAAAGATGAAACGAAAGTAGATAAATTGGGTATTGATCTTAGAACAGAAAGGTTACATTAGGTTAGCTGGGAGAGAAGGCCCTGTATCGATTAAACTGAGTGTGGGGCACAGTATTTTTTCTGAAAATTCGTACATCCGCACATCCACCAATCAGCACATCAGAAAATCGACACATCCCCGTCGCGCTGTCGCACGCCGCCCTTTTTTAGTCGGAATTAGTCAGTTATAAATCATCATGGAAAAAAGTATAAGGAAGAGAAACTGGCAAAAACTTCAAAATTTGACCCCGGCCCCACAGGGGAGATTTTGAGATTTTTACCTTAGTTGTCTTTAGCAAAAATCCACCAATCTGCACATCCACACATCAAATAATCTGCACATCCGAACCATCCGAACCATCTACCGTCCCCGGAAGCCACCTTTTCTGCGTCCTCCCTGCATACCCTGAGCGTGTTTCATCTGTCCACGCTGGCTGAGTGCTTTTTCGAACATTTTGATTTGTTCCTTCATGACCGGCTCGGTAACTTTCAGTTTTTTCATTTCCTGAAAATTGGCCTTGGCCTTGGTCCACTTATTTTTGGTAACATTGATATTGGCGAGTTGGAGGAGTACCATGGCTTTTTCGTTATCCGAAGGTAATTCGATGGATTGTGCCTTGGTCAGCCATTCTTCGGCGGCGGTGTGATCCTTTCGGTTCATGGCCAGGGTACCTTTAATCATGTAGAAGAAAGCGCGGTTGGTTTTATAAAGCCAGTTTGGTTTGAGTGTCAGTGCCAGTCTTTTCTCCGCTTCGTCAAACTGCTGGTCCTGCACGAGTTGGGCAGTGGACTGTACCGTTCCTAAAAATATATAACCGGCCAGTAGTACCAGACCAACAATTAACAGTGGAAAAGCATACCAGAATCCCTGAAAAATGGTCAGTAAAATTCCACCTCCCAGAAATAAACCGATCAGGGCAAAACGCAGATATATATTTATTGTAAACATGTCTTTTTATTTTGTCTTTCAAAGATACAAAAATCCGTGGATAGTCTCTGCACAGTTTGAAATAAGAGAAATTGATCAGAGAGAAAATTACTTTATTATGAACATCCCAAATCCACTAAGTTGACGATCTATCATCCCAACGCTCCTTCCAACTGCCCGATATGTTCTTTGATAATCAGATCGCTGGTTTGGTAACTTTTGGCTTTGTCCAGATATTTTTGTGCTTCGGAACGGTCGTTTGCCTGATACGCAAAATTGGACAAATTGATCGCTGCCAGCGCATTGTCGGTCGGAGTCCGTAATCCGATGTTTAATGCCTCGGACAAATGTTGTCTCGCCTGTGGCACCGCATTTCTTTGGGCGGCAATCATCCCTTTGGTAAAATGATAGTAGGCCCGGTGACGCGTCAGTAACCACTCCGGCTTTTTTATCTGGTCAATCAATTGTTCGGCCTTATCCAGGTGACCTCCCCGCAGCAGCATAAATGCCGCCGAGACATTACTGGTCAGAAAATGGGTCAACAGCAATAATATGCCAGCGACATACAGATACCAGGCCGAGCCAATTCCTTCGACGACGTGCAGCCAGACCGCAAGTCCTAAAAATATAATGACCAGCAAAAAACGAATTCGAGCTATAAACATGGGGGAGGGTTTGGGTTTTGAGTTAGTGAGTTACGAGTTGTAACGAATAGTGCATTTGGTCCTGGTATTTTTTTGTAAAATAAAAAACACACGTTGTAAGTGCCAAACCTCATTCGATTGCCGGCATTATTAATTATTCATTTAACAAAATAGCAGAGGACATTATTCATTACTAAATTATCCTTTAAGAATTAACCAGCATCCAGTTTCCGCCTACTTCCAGGTACCTGCCTTTCGGGAAAACGGTTTTAAAAGTATCTTTAAAAAAAGTCTGTGTTTTTTCCAGATCTTCCTCGGTGTTGGCCAGCCGGTTGTAAAGTAACAGTCCTCCGGGGCGCAGTAATTCTTTGGTATTTTCTAAAAAAAAGGTTTGGGTAAAACGGTCCGGGATTACATCGTCCAGAAAGATATCCACGGCGATCAAATCAAATTTTTCCTCTGAAATCTGTACCCACTGCGCTGCGTCTGCACAAATCATCTGTACGGGAGCGCGCAGGTAAGGCAGTTCATATTTACTGGCCAGATAAATCACCTGTTCGTCAATCTCCACGGCGGTATAACTATAATCCAGTCCCATTTTTTCTAAAATAATCGGAATACTGGCCATCCCAAAACCAAGGATCAGGACTTTTTTAATAGCTCGCTCTTTCAGATTTAATTGGGCGAAAGCCCCCGAAAAATTATCGTATAAATCCGCGTAAGAATAAATGGCATTTTCAGTGCAAAGCTGATAACGTCCATTGACCAGACAAACGTGCAGCGCCGGATTGAATTCACTGGGTGCATCCTCTACGTGAAATTCGGTGAGATAACTCAGCCATTTTTTCCAGGGAGCAGGTCTCACTGCAGGATGGCTTTTTCCCAACTACGGAAACTGCGGTCCAACGTAAATATTTCCTGTAAAATATCCTGATCCGCCTGAGTTAGTTCGATCTCCCGGCGTATCATCATGGCTCTGGCAGTATCAAGGGCTTTTTCTAAAGTATAAGTCGTGTATTTTTGCGCGCCACCCCATGAGAACGAAGGAATAAAATTGCGGGGATAACCACCACCGTAAACGTTAGCGGACACACCGATGACCGTTCCAGTATTGAACATAGTATTTATTCCGCACTTGGCGTGATCTCCCATGATGAGCCCGCAAAATTGTAATCCCGTTTTGATAAATTTCTGATTGGGGTAACTCCACAACTTAACTTCGGCGTAGTTATTTTTCATATTAGAAGCATTCGTATCTGCGCCTAAATTACACCACTCGCCGATGACACTATTGCCCAAAAATCCGTCGTGCCCCTTGTTGGAGTATCCCGTAAAAACAACGTTGTTGACCTCTCCACCTACTTTACAGAAAGGTCCCAGCGTAGTCGCTCCGTAAATTTTAGCACCCATTTTCAGGATACTTTTTTCATTCATGGCCAGGGGACCACGAACCAGACAGCCTTCCATAATTTCGGCATCCTTGCCGATATAAATCGGACCTTTGCTGGCGTTCAGCGTAGCATGTTCCACGGTGGCTCCGGGTTCCAGAAAAATCTGTTCGGGCGCGGTGACCCGATTGGTGTCAGAGATTGGCTGAGAGGTTCTGTTTTTGGTGAGCAATTCAAAATCTATTTTGATAGCTTCTTCATTTTTACCAAAAATATCCCAGAGGTTATTGATCTTTAAAAGCGGCGTATTTTCGATGGGAAAACCTCTCAGTTCTTCTATTTCCTCATCTTCGATCAGGCTTTGAAATTGAGATTTATTGAGCCGGGCGGCAATCAGTTCGTCCCGGTGAAGTAATGCTTCGTTGGGTTCCATCTGCTCGATCAGTTTACAAATCCCGGGCAGGGGCAGGAGTGAACCATTAATGACAATATTATCCTCTTCGATGGTCATCGGATATTTTTGGGAAAGGTGTTCCTGGGTAATGAACGAGACTTTGGTAGCTGCCCATTTTTCCCATTTTTCACGGATGGTTAAAATCCCTACCCGCAGTTCTCCGACGGGACGTGTATAAGTGAGAGGGAGTAGATTGTCCCAAACTTCATTGTCAAATAAGATGACATTTTTCATAGTCTAAAAAAATTATAATTGCTCCGGCAAATACCAAAAAAGTAGGATCGTTGTCCGTCTTTCGATGCTGGAGTCAATGATGATCAGAATCAGAAGTTGGATACAACCTATCTGTTAGCCTCTGCTAAAGTACTATATTTCAGGATTTTATTTAAAAATAATGCGCATTTAGTAATGGTCGAATAATAAGTTCCTCATTTTGGCAAGGGAATTTTGGTTCAAGATGAGGCAAAAAACGTAGACGATGCCGTAGCATCGGCGAGGCTTTTTAACGAAATATTGGATCAAAA
>CAKZUV010000161.1 GCA_937921555.1 uncultured Saprospiraceae bacterium | reverse complement strand
CTGTTGTCAGAAAGATCAAAACAGGCGTCGCTGATGTCAATTCCTTCTTCGAACAGATTGTCACCCATAGAAATATTCAGATTTCCGGTGTAGGAAAGTCCGTATACGAAACAGGTGCCAGGACCGGCGGGATCGAAATCCACGGCGTTACCGGGAGGGATACCGAGAATGATACCGTCGCTGTCTGTGACTACGTAAGTGAAGTTTTCACCACTGGCGCCGTCGGAAGCAAATTCAATTAAATCGGGTTGACCGTCCACGATGATGGTCGTAGAGGTACCGCCGTCGGCAAGTTCTACGGTACCACCGTCCACGTTTTCACAAGGATCGGTTTCTTCAATTCTAACAATGGTGAGACTGTTGTCAGAAAGATCAAAACAGGCGTCGCTGATGTCAATTCCTTCTTCGAACAGATTGTCACCCATAGAAATATTCAGATTTCCGGTGTAGGAAAGTCCGTATACGAAACAGGTGCCAGGACCGGCGGGATCGAAATCTACAGCGTTGCCAGGAGGGATACCGAGAATGATACCGTCGCTATTTGTTACGACGTAAGTAAAGTTTTCACCACTTGCGCCGTCGGAAGCAAATTCAATTAAATCGGGTTGACCGTCCACGATTATGGTGGTAGAGGTACCGCCGTCAGCGAGTTCTACGGTACCACCGATTACATTTTCACACGGATCGGTTTCTTCAATTCTAACAATGGTCAGACTGTTGTCAGAAAGATCAAAACAGGCATCGCTGATGTTAATTCCTTCTTCGAACAGATTGTCACCCATAGAAATATTCAGATTTCCGGTGTAGGAAAGTCCGTATACGAAGCAAGTGCCGGGACCGGCGGGATCAAAATCCACGGCGTTACCGGGAGGAATTCCGAGAATGATACCGTCGCTATCTGTGACTACATAAGTAAAGTTTTCACCACTGGCGCCGTCGGAAGCAAATTCAATTAAATCGGGTTGACCGTCCACGATGATGGTGGTAGAGGTACCGCCGTCGGCGAGTTCTACGGTACCACCGATTACATTTTCACACGGATCGGTTTCTTCAATTCTGATAATGGTCAGGCTGTTGTCAGAAAGATCAAAACAGGCGTCACTGATATCAATTCCTTCTTCGAACAGATTGTCGCCCATAGAAATATTCAGATTTCCGGTGTAGGAAAGTCCGTATACGAAGCAGGTGCCAGGACCGGCGGGATCGAAATCTACAGCGTTGCCATGAGGGATACCGAGAATGATACCGTCGCTGTCCGTGACGACGTAAGTGAAGTTTTCTCCACTTGCGCCGTCGGAAGCGAACTCAATTAAGTCGGGTTCACCGTCAATGATGATGGTCGTTGTTGTACCACCGTCGGCGAGTTCTACGGTACCACCGATTACATTTTCACACGGATCAGCGATTCTAAAAATGGTCAGGCTGTTGTCGGAAAGATCAAAACATTCATCACTGATGATTAAATCTTCTTCCAGTAAATTATCTCCCATTTCGATGAGTAATTGACCCGAATAAGCCAAACCATAAACACTACAATTACCAATCCCGGCGGGATCAAAATCAACGGTATTGCCGGGAGGAATGCCAAGAATTATTCCTTGGTCATCGGTAACGACGTAGGTAAATTGAAAGTCATTTAAAATAACATCTGTTGAAAAAAGGATAAAGTCTGCCTGGCCGTCCACGATGATAGTGGTATCTGTTCCACCTTCGGCAAGCTCAATTGTTCCCCCCATGACGATATCACAATCAATGGGGTCTTCCGTCAAATCGGGAACATTAATGGCGCTGGCCCCTGGAAAAAGGCTATTATAAATCGGGGCGAAATCACCATTTTCAGTGGGTACATCAAAGCCGAGAATCGCACCACCATTATTGGTACGTTCAGCTACAAAGATTATTTCGAGCTCCGGATCATAGCCAATATCTACGGGATTTCCCAGAAAAGTATTACCCCCCTCTATTCTGATTTGTTCGTTGGCGGCAATGTTAATATCGGTTACGGAGAGAATGAAATCAGGAATAATAACAATTGCTCCATCATCATCTGCGGCCGCATCTCCGATATCTGTCATATACATTACATCCTGAAAAAAGTCATAATAGATACCGTGCGTTCTGGTAATATTTTCTACCATAAATGAGAAGTCAGGAGTAAGCGGACCTTCTGGCTGTGTAAAAAATTCGTCGAATAAAGCTACCTGGTTTGAATTATCAACCACGGCAAACAATACCTGATCGGCAGGGGTTAATCCCCAAAGGTTGATGTCTACATCGTGAGCGCGGTCAAAGGTAATGGAAGTTGTAGTAACATCATATACCACGAGTCTGTTTTGCATATTGTTATCTTCGCTGGCATCCTGAGCTACGACTAATTTTCCATTGCTGACCGCAATTTCGCGGCCATTAATGAAGTCAGAGGTTGAGGTAGCAATGAGTGGTGGCACCTGATTTATATCCAGGGATGCTTTCACCTGACCGTATAAGTTGATCACGTTATTGGACCGGTCGAGCTGATAGAGTAGATCATTATCTATATCATAATAAATGCCATCAGCATCTTCTCCGCCTGCGGCAAAAGTGCTGAATTGGAGGACTCCGTTATCAAGAACTTCGTAAGCACCGATATTGCCAGAGGTGTTGGAAGAGGCATAAAAACGGGATACGAGATTTACCGAAAGAATATTTTCATCGGCCAGATGGACGGCAGAAGCACCGGCAAAATCACTGCTGTAAACCGGGGTAGCGTCTCCGTTGGTTGTTGGCAGGTCAAAGGCCAATAATTTACCACCACCATTGGCTCGTTCGGCGACGAAAATTCGTTGTTCTGCTTCTTCAAATGCCACGTCTACGGGATTTCCCAGCGTAGAATTAGGCCCTTCAATCCTGATTTGTTCCTCTGCATCAATGAGTAGGTCGCCATTAATTGCGCTGAAAAAACCATCCACGTAGACCAGTGCTCCGTCGTTGTCGCTGGCCGCATCTCCAATATCAGTAAGGATCATTCGATCACCCGCAGGGATGTAGGTGATGCCGTGTGTTCTGGTAATTCCCTCTACGGTAACCACGTTGGTCGGACCGTTTAAACTACCATCGCTGATATCAAAAAAGTTATTGAAAATAGCAATTTCATTGGAATTATCAATGATGGCAAAAACGGTATTATCCAGTATCCGGAAGCCCCAGAGATTGGTGGTGACCTGAAAAGATTTTTCCAGCGTAATATCAGTTGGCGTGATATTATAGATGAAAAATTTGTTTTCGTTATTGTTGGAATCACTCGCATCCTGCGCGACCACCAGTTTGTTACCGCTGACGGCAATCTCCCGTCCGTTGATAAAATCAGAACTGGAAGTAGCCGTCACGACTGGACTGGCGCCAACAGCGAGGCTGTCACAAATTCCACTATAGGCATTGATTACGTTTTCGGTCCGGTTCAGCTGATACAGCACGTCCAGGTTGGCGTCGTAGTAAATACCATCGGCATCCATGGCCTGGCTGACGAAGCTACTCATGAGTATGGGAGATTCGGAAATGTCATATACTCCGATCAGTGCCTGCGTATTGGAAGAGACAAATACGGGAGGACTGGTGGTGTTGGTCGTAAACGTTTTTGAATTGTGAGAAAGTCCACTGAACGTATTTCCAATGAGAAACAGCGTCAGCAAGAGAGGTAAGATCGCTTTCATAAAAAAGAAGTTTAATAACAGTTTATTATTCGTAAAAATTAATCACAGGACAAAATATGTCAAGAAGAATGCTTTCCATTTGTAATAAAGGGTAAGAATGCCAAACGACGCATCTGGTGTTACAGTGTCAGATCAAATGAGGACTACATTTGATTTAGTGAGATATATCAACCATAAATTGGCAGTTGTGTATTAAAGTGTTTTTCAGGTAAGTATTCCGGGATTCTTTTTTTGGTCCTTTGTTTAGATGAGCATTAGTTGTGTTATTATCAAAGGTAATAAATAACTTTAATAAAATTATATTTTCATTATAAGATTTTTGAACCAGTCTTTTTCAGAATATTTGCTTACTTCCTGAAAAATGGTTTAAATTGGCACCCTGGCACAACGATTTGTCCCAAAAGGTGTTCAATAATGGTTTTAACAAAAGAAGCGTTTGATAAATATAATAAACTATGTCCGAGAAAATTTCTTACGAATCTGCTTTATCAGAATTGCAGGAACTGGTAACCGACCTACAGGGAGAAGCCGTCAGTATTGATGATCTTTCCCAAAAAGCCAAACGAGCGGCTGAGTTGATAAAATTCTGCCGGGAAAAATTACGTCATACCGATCAGGAACTGAAAGGATTGTTCGATCAGGGACTTTGATTTTTCCAGTAAGCTAATTTGCCATTCCTAAAAACCAATGTATGATTTTTGTTATTTTTGATATTGACGGGACCCTGGTACATTCCAATAAAATAGATAGTCAGTGTTTTGCGGATACGTATCAGACGGTTTTTGGCCGTGCTTTTCCTTCCATTAACTGGCTGGATTATCCGCACGTAACGGATGATACCATTTTTGGGACCGTATTTAAAAAGCATTTTTCAAGGCTGGCAACGGACGCGGAAAAACAAAACTTTCAGGAAAATTTTGTCGCAAATATTTTAGCCGAACGGGATCGAAGACCGGAAGCTTTTCACGAGGTTCCGGGTGCCCGGGCAATGATAGCGTCGCTTTCTCAGGATCAAAGGTATCGGGTTGGTATCGCGACCGGAGGCTGGCAGGCGCCGGCTCGGGTGAAACTGGATTTTGTGGGGATTAAATCCGCGAAAATGCCCGCAGGCTATGCCGATGGAAATCCTACTCGTCCTGATATTATCCGGATGGCCATTGATCAGGCAAAAGCAAAATACGGCGAACCGGAAAAAATTGTTTACGTAGGTGATGCCATCTGGGATTTGACCACTTGCCGGGAGATGCAGCTACCGCTGATCGGAATCAGGGTAAAAGGAGATCTTGATTTTTTTACAGAGCGGGGCGTAGAATTTGTTTTCTCCGGATACCAGAACTTGACAGCATTTAAAGAGGCAATTGAATCAGCCAAAATATCCGGCTGACCATCATTTTATTCAAAGGTGTTTTCCTCTTCTCCGCGACCTGCAATAATATCCAGCAACAATAACAATATTCCTACCGGAACACCAAGGAGTGCTTTAATTAAACCAACCGGATCTTTTTTCAAATCATCTGTATAAGCCAGAAGAAACAGCATAAGCAGACTCGAACTGATGACCAGTATGGAGGTCAGATTATTATCCATATTGTTTTTTAATTTAAAAATAAGAAAAATCTGCCATCCCGGTGTACTTAACGGGAGACAAAACAAATTTCAGACAGGTTCTAAAAAAAAGCCCCCTCCGGAAAGGAGAGGGCCTTTATGATAAAATAATTAATTTCTAATTATCGAACAATCATCTTCATGGTTGCTACGTCCGTTGGCGTCTTTAACTGGTAGTACAGTAAACCGGCACTACTCAGATCAGCACGAGAAACGGTCAGTTCATTATATCCTTTGCTAAAGTCTCCTTCGTACGCTTTGATAATACGGCCAGCGACATCATAGATGGTCAAAGTGGCAGTAGTCGCCTCTGGTAAGTTAAACGCGATCAAAGTTTCATTGCTAAATGGATTTGGTCGGTTTTGCAGTAACGAAAATCCATTCGCATCCGCAACGGTCTTTCCAAAGTCTAGTGCTACCTCTTTACGTAAGTCTGCCTGGTAAGCTTCGCTCGCCGTCACCGAAGAACTGATCGCCAGCACTTCACTCAACTGCACATCTTTCAGTGCGGTAAATGCTAAGTCGTACGTCTGACCCGCTTTCAACAGCTCATCTTCCAGTCTGATATTTAACATTCCATCGCTGGATCGCGTATCACCTGATTGCTGATAAATAAAAAATCAGCTTACGAATAGCATCGTAAACTTAGGTTTTCAGGAAAATAATCAACAAGACACCGTGCCATATTATATTGTGCTTCGCAATATAAATGTCTTGTTTTCTTCTGTTTTTAGGAAATTGTTGGAATATTATTACAAAGCTCAATAAAGGTGAGCATATTGGTTGACCAATTAATTGGAAGCTTAAAGATAATAATTTTCTTAAAAAAAGTGAAATATATAGGAATTTATCTGCGCTAGATGAAAAATCAGGTCAAATCTGATCCTATCTGTGAAACGGAGGTTAAGAACACAGATAGCGAAAGACCCGCAGATATGTTATTCAACCTTAATTTCCGCAGCGGTCTACCGCAAAATAGTGGCGATAGGCCGGGACAATCTGATTTGTTTTAAAAATTATTTTACCATTGGTTTATTTCCATAAATAAACGTTATTTGCTCCATAATTCCGTTCATCCCGGAGGGATAAATTTACGATTAGATCACTTGTCTTTAAGATTCAAAAATAATCAGTATTGAAAAAAATAAAAGTTATTCAGCCCGATCAGTTTCAAGCGGAAAATCATTGGTATCCGAAGGCTTTAAATGCTACGATTCATCCGATGATTAACTTCTTTCTCAACTTGGATCAGGAGCGAATCGTAACCCGTTACTGCCATCTCCATCCGATCGTGGACGGAAACAAATTACGGGAGATTCTCAGTCAAAAAACCAAGCACTTTCTATGGGGAGGGGCTGATTTGTTAAACGTAACTTCTTCGGCGGGCAAGCGGCAGATGGTCGTTATCGAAAATAACTCCTGTCCTTCGGGACAGAAATCCATGCCGCTGCTGGACGATAATAAAGAACAGGGTAGTTACCGCCTGATGATCGAACGAACCTTTAAGCCATACTTGAAAAACCTCCGAAAAAATGTCAACGGCGGACTGGCGGTTATTTATGATAAAAATCCAATGGAAGTTTCTGGTTACGCCGAGGTCATTGCCGATGTTATGAACGAGCCGGTTTACTACATTGAATATCCTGAAAATGAGGCGCACTCGAGGGTTCGCTTCGTAGAAGGGATCATGCAGATTCTGAGCGAGGACGAAGAGTGGATTCCCATCCGGGCCGCTTTCAGATATTTGACACAAAAACCCTGGAACCGGCTGCCCTTACATTCTAAAACCAGAATTCTCAATCCCATTATTGCCTGTCTGGCTGGTGGTAGAAATAAAATGGTGGCCGCCAAAGCTTACGATGTATTCAACGCTGAACTGGAGCCTTTTGGACTTAGAATAAATACGCCGGAAACTATCTGGGATGTCCGGAAAAATGAAATTCCAATGTGGGTCAAGAAAATGGGTGGTCACGCAGTGATTAAAGTACCGTACAGCAACGCGGGGCAGGGCGTTTACACCATCGTTTCGGAAGAGGAACTGGATAAATTCATGGAACTGGAATTCGACTATGATCTTTTTATTGTACAGAGTCTGATCGGAAATTCCAATTGGAGCAGTAATACTGCCAAAGGTAAACTTTACCACGTCGGAACCATTCCTAACCTGAAAAATCACACCTTCGTCGCCGATATCCGGATGATGGTCAGTACCACCGAACATGGTATTAAGCCGCTGTGTACCTACGCCCGCCGGGCGGAAAAACCACTGGTAGATCGTATTAAGGATGGCGCAGAAAGCTGGTCTATGCTGGGAACCAATCTTTCCGTAAAAAACGAGGATGGTTCCTGGAGTAGTGATACCAATCGCCTGATGCTGATGGACCGGCGTGATTTTAATAAATTAGGTATCGGACTGGATGACCTGATCGAGGCTTACATTCAGACGGTGCTTTCGATGGTGGCCATTGACAATATGGCTAAACTCCTGATGAATAAACAAGGTAAATTCAAATTACGTTTGTTTAAGAGTTTGAATAATGATCAGAGTTTACTGGATGAAATCATGCTCGATTAGGGGACGTGGGAATAAATAACTGTCCATTTTGATTTTTTAAAATTACTAACAACTTTGATGGAAAAATATAATGTACTCGTACTGACAGATCATAGCGGACACAGTAAAGAAAACTCCCTTTACGCGCTGGTTCGTGAAATGATCGTTCACCCTCTGACCGCTCGGGTGGATATTGCCACGCGGGGAAATCCGCGTAATCAGCATTTTTTTGATCAGAAAGACCACGCGGAATTATGGGTTTCAAAAGCAGTGAATAACTTTGAATTTACTGAAAATGGAAGTAGGTTACTGGAAGATATTTTCGTGGCAGATTTGAGTAGCTACGATTTGATCTGGTTGCGGATGCCACCTCCGTTGAGTGCGTCATTCCTAAATTTTCTGGAAACTATTTTTACTAATAAAATTATCCTCAACGACCCAAAGGGGATTTATCAGACCGGAAGTAAATCATTCTTATTAAATTTTCCTGAATGCTGTCCGCCAATGAAAATTTGTCGCAGCAAAGCAGAAATCATCGACTTCAAATCCCGTTTCCCAATCGTATTAAAACCCTTCCGGGAATACGGCGGAAAAGGAATTGTAAAAATAGACGGGGACGAAGTTTCGCTGGGAAAAGAAAAGATGTCTACGGACCAGTTTTTGGCAGATTTGACGGAAGGAGAAATCGAATATCTGGGCGTGAAATTTTTAAAAAATGTCCGGCAGGGAGACAAACGGATCATTGTGGTAAACGGAAAAATTCTTGGTGCTTCTCTCCGGCTGCCCGCCGAGGATTCGTGGCTCTGTAACGTTGCGATGGGAGGCAAATCTATCGTTGCGTCGGTAGACGAATCCGAAGAAAAAATAGTGGCGGCCATTAATCCGGTTTTAGCAAAAATGGGAATTGCCATGTACGGCGTGGATACGCTGGTAGGAGATGACGGCGAGCGAATTTTATCAGAAATAAATACGACCAGTATCGGTGGATTGCCACAAGTTGCCGCGCAGCAGAATCTGCCGTTGGTAGCGGAAGCCATTGATTTGATCTGGCAGTTTTTTTTACAAAGAAAAAATGAAAATAATGAGCGATCTGTTTGATGATAAAGCAAAGATAATTGCAACACTGGACCTTAAAAAAGCTCCAAAAGGAGCGATTTCCAGATACTGGCTGGAAATTGTCAAGGATGGTATGGGCCGTCCGGTATTGATTCCTGTGATCGTTGCCAGAGGCAAAAAACCGGGAAAAACTGTCGGAATTACCGCTGCTGTCCACGGAAACGAACTGAACGGCATTCCCGTTATTCAGCGCCTGTTTAAAGAGCTGGACGTAGAAAATTTGAGCGGAACAATTGTAGGAGTTCCCGTGGTTAACGTTCCTTCTTATCTGCGAAAAAAGAGAAGATTTTTGGATGGAACAGATTTGAATCACATTATGCCCGGTAAGGAAAACGGAACGGTTAGTCAGGTGTACGCGTGGCGGGTGGTGGAAAAACTGATCAGACAATTTGATTATCTGCTCGATTTGCATACGGCAAGCAATGGCCGCGTTAATTCTTACTATATCCGGGCCGATATGAGTGATGAAATTGTACGTAAAATGTCTCTGCTTCAGAATGCCCAGATTATTGTTCACAATCCACCCAACGATGGTACGCTGCGGGGAACTGCCGATGAACTGGAAATTCCCGCGATTACGCTGGAAGTAGGTAATCCGAATTTATTTCAAAAAGGGATGATCCGGGATGGTTTGACAGGAATTCATAATCTGCTGGGCTATTTGAGAATGACTGATTCGGAAGTAGAAGCTCATTCCAGTGAGACGATTATTTGCAAAAAATCTTACTGGATGTACACCGATACCGGAGGCCTGCTAACGGTGCTGCCAAAGGTGACGGATCTGGTGAAAAAAGGAACGGTCGTGGCCCGACTCAGCAATTTATTCGGTGACGTGATCAAAGAATATCTGGCTCCGGAAGATGGGGTAGTGATCGGTAAAAGTGTGAGCCCCGTCAATCAGGCGGGTGGGCGGATTTTACATTTGGGGATTATAAAAAAGAATTGAATCCGTAAAAGAATAAAATCAGATAGTCTGTGACCGACGAAACGAGCATTACGGGAATAACAATACTGTTGTTTATATTGTTAGGATATAGTGGAGCCTGGTATGCTTATCAGCGCGGAAACGGACGAGTAGCGATCTTTTTAATCGTGCTTGTTGGATTTGGACTGCGTATTTTCTGTGCCCTCGATCCGATGCCGCATCCGTGGGATGAACGGTACCATGCTTTGGTCGCAAAAAATATGATGACCGATCCTTTCGCCCCGAAGCTTTACGCCGAACCACTTCTGAATTACGATTACAAAAACTGGACGGCCAATGAAATCTGGTTACACAAGCAACCACTTCCGTTATGGATGATGGCTGCATCCATGAAATTATTGGGTGTTGGTACCTTTTCGCTGCGACTTCCCTCGGTTTTATTATCCACGCTGAGTATATTTTTGACGTTTTGGATTGGACGATTTTTGAGTAATTCGGAAAGGGTGGGACTGCTGGCTGCTTTTTTAATGTCTGTTAATGGCCTGGTAATTGAGCTGGCGAGTGGCCGCGTATCGACGGATCACGTGGATACGCATTTTATGTTTTTTATCACTTTGTCGGTGTTTTATATTTTACTGAATGTAAAATATAAATCGAAAAAATGGCTGGTGCCGGCAGGGATCGCCTGCGGATTGGCCATTCTGACAAAGTGGTTACCCGGACTGATTATTTTTCCACTGTATGTTGTTATAAATTTTAGAAGTAAAAAATATATACAACTATTTTTGGAAATGCTTCTGATGGGGACCGTGACAATTCTAGTGGCAATGCCGTGGCAAATTTATGCCGGTCTGTCCTTTCCACTGGAATATCAGTGGGAGCAACATTACAATACGTTACATCTGACCGAACCACTGGAAGGTCACGGCCAGCCCTGGTGGTATTTTATCGACCGGATTCGGATTACGATTAACGAGTTGGTGTATTTGATTTTTGGCTGGTTTATTTACCGGACGTGCACTGTAAAAAAACTTCGTAGGGAATCCTTATTTTTGTTGACGTGGATAGTTATTCCATTTATGATTTTTTCTCTGGCTGCTACAAAAATGCAAGGATATTTACTGTTTACTTTCCCGGCCTGGTTTATCATCACCGGAATGTTTGCCGAACATCTGTGGACGGCCAATCCAGTTTCCGGGGCGGTTAAAAAAATCTACTGGTTGATCCTCGGAGCGATTTTCTTACTGGCCGTCCGTTACGGAACAGAACGGATAAAACCGTTTGCGGATCAGTCGGAAGCGAAGATTTTAAAACAGCAACTGACGGAGCAATCATATCCGGAAAAAACGGTTATTTTTCAAATGTCCCATCCGGTAGAATGGATGTTTTATAACGAAGGCGTCGCTTATCCGGGGCGTCCGGAAGCCGGGGTGGCCGATTCGTTGCGGAGGGAAGGCTGGCTGGTTTGTCCCTGTCCGGAACAGGATTTTAATTCGTACTAATTACCTGTTGATCATTATGAAAATTTGTCTCGCACAAGCCTATCCTGTAAAGGGAAATCTTACGCAAAATTTATCGGAACATCTACGGATGATTCGCCGTGCTGCGACGTCAGGTAGTGATCTCATTGTTTTTCCCGAATTATCTTTGACCGGCTACGAACCTACGCTGGCGGAGGAGTTAGTCCGGACCTCAGACGATTCGGTTTTTGATCCGCTGCAAAAGATAGCTGATGCTTGTTCGATGGTTGTTGCGGTGGGAATGCCATTGAAGGTACCAGACGGAATAGTGATCGGAATACTTATCTTTTGCCCCAATCTACCTCGGAGCGTGTATGCCAAACAAATCCTCCACGCAGATGAGTTGCCTTATTTTGTTGCTGGAAAAAAGCAAGTGATGATTGATATCAAAAAGCATAAAATCGCTTTTGGAATTTGTTATGAAAGTTTGCAACGCGCCCATTTTTTAAAAGCCAGTGAAGCCGGTGCAACGGTATATCTGGCCAGTGTCGCCAAACCTGAACGTGGGATAAAAAAAGCCGCTCCTTATTTTGCGAAAACCGCCGCTGAATTTTCTATTCCAATTCTAATGGTTAATTCGGTGGGACACTGCGATGATTTTATGGCCGCCGGACAATCCGGTTGCTGGAACGAACAGGGAGAAATGCTAAGCAGCCTCGACCGTCACCGCCCCGGCATGTTGCTGATTGATCTGGAAACTAATATCGCAGAGACATTTTATTTTGAAAATGAAAAATAAACATGCTCTTAAATTAATTACGCACTCAGTGTTTTTGTCCAGTCATTCAAATCCTAATCAATTATTTCCAGCGTTGCACGCCGGACAATATCGAGGGTCAACCCATACAGCAAGTGTCCCGCAAATTCGTTCCACGCGTAATCCATCCGGACGTTGACGGGGTAGGGTTCCAGTCCCATCATTGGGATCGTACTTCCGTGCGTCAGCGCATAAAAGCCCAGACTAAACGGCAATCCGAGTCCACTCGAAATGGCGGGTGAACTGGCAGCCAGCGCGCCGTAAAGTGCTCCGGTAGAAGTGCCGAACGCCCAGTGAATGCTATCACCAACGAGTGGTTTATTTTCCGTTTTCAGCGGAACCTGCATGACAGATTTCTTAATTCTATTGGCTAATAGGACCGGCGGAGTTTCCGTGTCTTCACTCCGTACCGGATGTTTGCTTTCCCACCAGGTTTTCATCGCCGTTGCGGCAATTCCACCTACAATTCCGGCACAAATTCCTTTTATAATTCTATCGTTTTTCATTTTTTTTATTTTAAAATAGAAGCTCTAAACAACGTTCATACTGATGAATGCGGTCTACGCTTTCCCGAAAATCAGCGCACTGTATGCGTCGATTTGTGTACTACCTTTGTAAGGCAATCCATCGTAAGATTCTTCCGAAATATCAATGTTGGAAACGGGCAGACCTTTAAATTTTTTGCTATAACCTTCCCAACCACTATTGAATTTTAGCGACCAGGTGGATTTTATGGGTAAACCAAAATCGTAGTTTTGATATTCCTGATTGGAAAAATTAAAAATGACGATCACGCCATCTTCCTGCGGATTATCAAAATAACGAAGCATGACAATAATTTTGGTTTGGTTATTAAGATGCAAAACTCTGGTGTGTTGTCCGGTCAGTCCTTTTGTATTTCCGTCCAGATTTCTCCTCAGTTTGATAAGGTCTTTGTACAAATTATGGATACCACAAAATTTCTTCAGTCTTTTCCAGTCGATTGGATCTTGATCTGAAAACCACTTATCTTCCAGTAATTCCTGTCCCTGAAATAGCATCGGAATACCCGGAGCGGTCATCATCAGCGCTGCGCCGAGGGTGGATCTTTTCTGGCTAAAATATTCGGCTACGGTATCATTTGAAATTTCTTCGGTTACCCGTGCCTGTCCGTTGGAAATTTCATCGTGGGATTCTGTGTAAATGACCCGACTGAAAACAGTGTTACTGTAAGTATTTACAATTGCATTTTTAATGTCCTCAATATTCCGGTGCTCATCGTCTGCTACAATCAGTGCGTTGCGTATGGGATGGACAAAATCGGCGTCCCACTGGGCACCAAAACCACAACCACCGTGTTCCACGCGGTCGGTAATAAAATCGTGACTATGCAGATCTTCGGCGATCATCAGCTTATGGGGGAAACGTTCCGCAGCCGCTCCGTTGATCCATTTTAATAATGAAAATCCTTCCGGAATATCGTCACTACCGTCGTCTGCCCCTTTGACGGAACGCATATACGGGATCATATCCATCCGCAATCCATCGCACCGATATTCTTCCAGCCACATCATCGCATTTTCAAAAATATAATGCCGAACTTCCTCGCGGCCATAGTCGGGACGCGTATCTCCCCAGGGCGTATCGGACCGCCAGTCATTGTAAAAGTAAATACCACCTTTATCATTTTCCGACCAGCCATCAAACTGCCAGATTCCCAGGTCACTGGGTCCAAAATGATTGTAGACTACGTCCAGAATAACGGCAATACCATGTTGGTGTGCTGCTTTTACAAGGTCTTTGAAACCTTTGACCCCTCCGTAGGCGGATTCTATTCCGTAGGGATGTGCCGGGTTATATCCCCAGGAAAAATCTCCGGCAAATTCTGCAATCGGCATAATTTCAATAACGTTGACTCCAAGGTTTTGCAGGTAATCCAGTTTTTTAATGGCGGAGGCAAAAGTCCCCGGCTGACCCTTTTTCTCTACGTTGAATGTTCCGATGTGCATCTCATAGATAACGAGTTCGTTCCAGTTGTCAATATGAAAATCATCTCCTTCCCAGTCATAATCCGGATCAGTGATAATGGTATTACCTACCGAATTGGTCAGTTCTCTTGCGTAAGGGTCAGTGCGATACAGGATGTCTCCATTTTGTGATTCGATCACGTACTGGTATTCGTCGCCGACCTCGGGCTGATTGGTTTCGGCAAACCAGTAGCCACTTTCTTCGCGGTTCATCGGAAGTTTTTCCGGGGTCCAATTATTAAACGAACCAGAGATTGCTACGGATTTTGCGTGGGGTGCCCAAACCCGGAAGAAAGTTTTATTCTTACGAATTTGTACGCCCATTTCTATACGTGGAAAGGTCTTGATCGTGGTGTGCATAGTTTTTTGATTTTGCTAAAAGAACGAACTGTTTTTGTACTTGTTCATTTATTCGAATTCAGAGCTTGTCCAAGTTTTCGTGATTGTGCGAAGTTGAGAAAATTTGGACAAACTCTTATTGCAAAAAAAAGATTCATTCAGTAAATAAATACTGAACAAATCTTTCGGGGGATAAAGGTCTCAGAACTAATGTCCCGAGGACTTTAATAGAATTTTAGAATTAGAAAGCTTACGCCATTTTTTCTCTTAGTCTCATTTCTTCCAACGCAGCATTTAATTTATTACGTTGTACCTCGACGGTTGATCTGGCGCTGCTGCCGACTGGAAGGGCGTTGATTACTTCGTTGTAGTGCTCCAGGGCGTGCTCTTCACCGCGTACAACTTCTTCCAGAATCGCCTCGTCGTCCCCATCTGTACTGAGTGTTTCCTTGATGGCAATCCAGGTGCGGTGTAACCCGGCGGCTACGGAAGAACCCTTTTCTACCTCTCCACCCAACTTAGCAATTTCGTCCTTTATTTCGTGACCAAAATCGTATCGCTGTTGAGCGTAATTATTGAATTGTGTTCTTAACTCCGGATTGTCAGCCCTGTCAGCTACCTGCTTGTAACCTGCTTCGGCATCATAATTTGCGGTAATTAGTTCATTTAATTTGTTTACTTGATCTTGATTATTCATGATAAAATATTTTATTGTTATTTAATATCTCTACAACGAGCAAGGTAGTCGGATGTTCAGTTGAAAATAAAATTTTATTGAAAAAACGATTATCTATTAAAAAATGAATAGTCAATGCTAGGATGTTTAATTTGGTCATTGAGTACTCGATGCAGACCTATTATTTTAAACACAATTGATTGTATAATCCCTCAGTGCCTGATCCCAAAAACTAAACAATTAAACAAAAAAAACTAACCGTTTTCGGTAAAACCAGGATAACAAGTCATTCCACCATCAACAAAAATCGTAGTCCCGGTAATATAATCCGACTCATCAGAAGCAAGCCAGGCTGCTACTGAACCGATGTCTTCGGGTTCTCCGATCCGGTCGTAAGGAATTAATTTTTTCAGATTTCGCATTCCTGATTTTGTACTCCAGACGGATTCGTTGATGGGTGTTCGAATGGCACCAGGCGCGATACTGTTGACCCTGATTTTTTGTTTACCATATTCCTGCGCCAGCGACTGCATCAGCATAACAATTCCACCTTTTGCAGCAGCGTAGTTAATATGTCCAGCCCAGGGAATTACCTCGTGGACAGAACTCATGTGAATGATTTTTCCCAGCGCACAGGAGACCTCCTTGCGCATTCCTCGTTTTAAGAATTCCCGGATAGCCGCACGGGTACACAGAAATTGCCCCGTCAGATTGACGTCGATGACGCGCTGCCATTGCTTCAGTTCCATTTCTTCGAAGGGAGCATCGATTTGAATTCCTGCGTTTGCTACCAGAATATCTACAGTGCCGAATTTTTTAATCGTTTTTTTAAACATCCCTTCTACTTGCTTTTCTTTGCTAACATCACATTTATGGGTAATGGCATCTGCCTCTCCGTCCATCTGAGAAATTTCGTGAGCAACTTCTTCGGCCTCCTCTTTGTCCGAGTAGTAATTGACAACTACTTTAGCTCCGTCCATACCCATCGCCAGGGCGATCGCTTTCCCGATTCCGGAACTTCCTCCGGTGACAATGCAAGTTTGACCGTCCAAACGATTATTAGGTTTTTGTGCCATTCTTAAATTATATGGTGTT
>CAKZUV010000160.1 GCA_937921555.1 uncultured Saprospiraceae bacterium | reverse complement strand
AGATTCTAGGCGAACTATTTTTGCCTCAATCAAAGAAGCAAAATGGGAGTTATGCTGCGTATAATGACCATTTTGTTGATGCAGAGTGAGGCAAAAAGAGGAAGTATAGAATCGTACTTTATTTATTTAACATTCCTTAATAAAAATATGGAGATGGACTTTTACGACCGGATAAAACTTTCTTGTCAGGAAATTTTTCCTAAACGGATTGGAAAAATAATAGCCACTGAAATTGCGGCATTCTACTACTTTTTTACGTTTTCCGGCAAACCGGAACCCACTTCATCAGAATTTACCGGGTACAAAAAAAATGGTATTCGGACAACGGTTGGGGTATTTCTCTTTTTATTAATTGTGGAAACGGTGGTCGTTCATATTATGGTTGCATCTTCGAGCGAACGGTTTGCATGGGTATTAACCATCCTGGGAATTTATACCTTTATACAAATAAGTGCAATTTTAAAATCTTTGTCCCGCCGGTTTATTAAAATTGACCATGCGAAAGAATGTCTGTATTTGAGGTATGGATTTGCCGTTGAGACTGAAATTCCATTTCAGCAAATCCTTCGGATAGAGCAAACCAGGAAACCGCTAAAAGACGAAAAAAGTTATACAAGTCTTTCTATCTTTGATATGCTGGATAGCCACAATATTGTAATAACTTTGCGGAGCGAACATTCGCTTCACAAGATTTATGGTATACAAAAGAAATTTATCGCTATCGCTATTTTTGTGGATGAAGCTGATCGGTTTATAACAGCAATTAATCTGGAATTAAATGATTGATAATTACGTATCAAAATAATCTTTTATGAACAAAAAAATTGCAAGATTTATAGTTTTGGGATTAATGCTGTTTTTACACTGGAACTGTAAAAAAGTCGATCGTGCCAAGACCTACCTGCATCTTTCTCATACCCGAACGGAAGCGGACGATACCATTGACAGCCTGACTTTAAAAATTGATTTTGACGAGTTTGATATGCTATGGCTGGGAGGAGACCTGACTTACTATACCTCAAAGAAAGCGGAAACGTTAGCGTACGCAGATTCTATTTACAATATTAAAAATCCGAATACTTTATGGGCGCTCGGAAATCACGACTACGCGGATACAGTACTTGTACAGAAATTCACCAAACGTCCACCGTACTACACTTACCACCAAAACGGAATAACCTTTATGGTTCTGGATACACAAGACAGCCTGAGTAATGTTAACGGAAAACAATTAGATTTTTTTCAACGTGTTACAGATACTTTACAGACTTCTTCTCATCTGGTAATTTTACATCACAAACTTATCTGGTTGTACGGTCACCCGGAGCTGGAAGCGAAAATTCCTGCGATCTCAAACGCCGGGCTGGGGGATTGTTTTGTTTGTTTGAATCCGAATAACTTTTATACGGATCTCTATCCTCAGTTATTGGAAATAGAGAAAAAAGGAATCGAAGTGCTTTGTGTAGCCGGAGACATTGGGACCAAAATTAAAGAATTTGAATATCGGACGCCCGAAGGAATTGATTTTTTAGCTTCCGGAATTGAGAGTGGGGAAGCGGGCAATAAGGCGCTGGTTTTTCAACATGATCTTTCGGTCAGACAAATGACGTGGACCTATCAACTGATCGGAGATTTGATTCGGAAATAATTTAAGACACCAAACTTGTTTCTACGATAAAAGTATTTCTATCTATTTTGTGAATAGCACACACGAATTTGAGGGACAGTTATTTATTCTACGTCCCTCAAAATACAATCTATAAAATCGTTTCGTCCTATCGCCGCCAAACCACCAACTCGAGCACATCATCGTTATTTGCCACCAAAAATCCGGGGCGCTTTTCCGCTCCAACGTATATCATAGCGAGATCTTTGAGATCCCGATGAAGGAACAAGCCACTGTCTTCTATTTTCAAACTCGTCGTGAAAGTGCCGTCACCGACGCCTTTCAAAAACAATCCTTTCCCGGAATCGTAAGTGGGCGTTTCTACTTCCGTGTTTTTTACGCTGCCACCAAGGACTAAATCTTTTATACCATCTTTGTCAAAGTCAAGTGCCACGATTCCGTTGATGGGTGCTAATTGCGCTTCTGAAGGCAGAGGAGTCATTACAAAATTTCCGTTTCCTTTGTTTTCAAGATAAACACTGGAAAAATTGGTAACCTCGTAGTTCACCGAACTGGACAATTGTTCTTCATCGTAAATTTCTTCCAGACTGGCCGTAGCAAACCCTTCATAAGTAGGAAATTTTTCCGCAATGAATGGCATCTGATCGGTTGAACATTCCTTTCCTCTGACGGGAACCTTTTTTCCATTGTATATTTTACTCAGCACGATATCCAGCTGCCCGTTTTCGTCAAAATCATTGGCGTAGACGTACAGTGGCTTTTCGGGACTGGGATGAAATTTATTATTTAGACCAATATTTCCTACCACAAAATCTTCGTCTCCGTCTCCGTCCAGATCTGATTTTAACAAGCTGGACCACCATCCGGTCGAATTTTCTAATCCCAAAGAACGGGTATTGTTTTCAAATCCATTTCCAGTGTTTTCAAATAATGTAATCGGCATCCATTCACCCACAACCATTAAGTCTTTGCCGAGCCACTCGGCGGCGGTCACCATCCCGATTGTCTCCAGATCGGGCGCCAGCGTAGCCGTTTGATTGGTGAAAATTCCCCCCTCGTTTACCAGCAAATAGGAGGTGGGCGCCAGCGGATATTGTCCCGGTGTAGTGCGGCCACCGACAAAAATATCAAGGTCTCCATCCTCATCCCAATCCATCGGAGCGATCGCTTTTGTACTGGAAGTAATACTGGGTAAGCGATCTTTTTTATAATTAAAATTTCCTTTACCGTCATTCAAATACAACCGGTCCTGCAACAGCGGTTCTGCTCCTTCCAGATCACCGCCGCCGCCACTCGCTACGTACAAATCCAGATCACCGTCTCCGTCAATATCCAGAAATCTGGCACCCGTATCTTCGTGCGCCGACGTTTGTGTAAAAGCGGAAGAGGATTGTGCACTGAATTGTCCGCTGCCATTTTGTACATACAAAACACCCGCCTGGTCTTTGGCACCACCGACGTAAAAATCTTCCAGCTTATCTCCGTTTACATCTCCGACTGCCAGGGCTGGCCCGAGCGTAGACTGACTGTGAGGAAGCAGGATTTCTTTTTCAAAATCATTAAATGTATTTTCTTTGTGTTCAAATTGAGGTTGTAAATATCGTTTGCTTATATTGGCAAAGCGCGGAACGGTTTTTTCCTTTTTAAAAGTTTGCGCCGGTGTATTTTGTTTGTCGATGAGGTGTCGCTGATTGATGGCTGGATTTTGAATCGTACTTTTTTTACCATCCGTCCAGATAATTTCCATCCGGTCGATTTTATCGGTGTCGCCCAGTCCAAAGTGGGCGAGGGGTTCCACCGAAGACTGGTAGCCACGCGTGAGCGCATAATCGACCGATTGCATCTGATCGCCGTAGTAGATATTTATTTTTGAATACATAACCGAATTATTGGTCGGTCCGTCCGTCAGTTTGACTTGTATATAATTGCCTTCTTTCTTTTCCCGGCTATTATTTTTATAAACAAAAGCAGCCTGATCCAGATTGTTGATGACCAAATCGAGATCTCCGTCCTGGTCCAGATCTGCGTAAGCAGCACCATTGGAAAAAGAAGGTGCAGAAAAACCCCAGTCTTTTGTTTTGTCGTCAAATTTCAGCCCATTCCTATTTTTAAAAATAGAATTCGGAACCGGTGTAACGTCCGCTTTTTGCAAATGCTCAAAGTAATCATTGGTCGTATAATCGTCTCCTTTCTCTTCTCTCAATTTATTCAGACTAATCAGCCAGTCATTATTTTTGGTATCTTTTTTATAACCATTAGTCACCATGAAGTCCTTCCATCCGTCGTTGTCAAAATCGGCAAATAACGGTGCCCAGCTCCAGTCCGTTTGTGCGACTCCGGCAAAGAGTCCGATATCACTCATCACGCCAAATCCATTGTTGACGCAAAAAGTATTCATCATGTATTGTGGTTTGTAATTTAAAATACCGGTCAGATAATAAAAAGTGGAGACGCCCATCGAAGCCATCAGTACTTTGTTGCGGACATGATCCGCGGGCGTCATATCAAGGACCGCGAGATCCGTCAGTCCGTCATTATTAAAATCCGCCGCATCACAACCCATTGCGAAATAAGAAGTATGGCCCAGTTTGTTGTTAATTTTATCGGTAAACGTTCCGTCACCATTATTTAAAAACATAAAATCAGGAATGAAATAATCGTTGGCGATATAAACATCCAGAAAACCATTTTCATCAAAATCATTGACAGAAATACCCAGACTGAATCCAATTTTCTGTACACCGGCAGCTTTTGAAATATCAGTAAATTTTCCGTTTCCATCGTTTCGGTACAGCGTTGTACACTCACGGTTGTAATCGACCGGATCGAGCGCATTTGCCCGCTCAAACCATTCTACCGCTCCTTCTCCTCTTCTTCGCAAAGCGTGATTCATGACCCATAAATCCAGATCACCATCCCGGTCAATATCAAAAAAGCTGGCCTGAATAGAACGCGAGTGATCATCGATTCCATACCGCTCTGCCTGTTCTGTAAAAGTATTGTTTTTATTGTTGATGTATAAATCGTTGCGCATAGTGTTTGCGCTGAGACTCGGTCCCGCGTTGCAAACGTAAATATCCAGCCAGCCGTCCTGATTGATATCCACCATCGTTACGCCCGTTCCCCATTTTGTATTTTGAATGCCCGCCGTCTTGGAGATGTCTTCAAATTTGAAATCGCCTTTGTTCAGATAGAGTTTATTCTGCGCATCATTTCCGGTAAAGAAAATATCTGGCAGTCCATCGTTGTTCACATCTCCGACGGCGACCCCCGCACCGGTATAAAAATATTCGTAAAACGTAATTCCCCGGGTGGCAGATTCCTGCACGAAATTTTCAAATCCGATGCCCGTATGGCTCGTAGGCATCAGCGTAAATTGCTGACCGGAATCTCCCGTAATTTTTCCGCTTCCGTCTTTTTGGCAACTGAAAAATCCCGCAAGGCACACCAGACTTAATAACAGTCCGGATTTCAGGGTGAAAATTATTTGCTTCCCTCTGTTTTCTTTTTGCTCGTTCGTAGACATAATTTGTGTAATTTGAATTTGATCATAAAGTTAAAACTATTCTTAGAAAACGGGTAAATAAAGCGGGTATTTTTACGAATACACTGGGGTAGTGCAAACCTTTTTACATCTTTTGGACAAAGCTTTTTCCCATCCGTTATCTTTTAAAGATGGCTATATTTATTTGGAAGACAAGCCCGGTTTGGGAGTTGATTATAATGAGGAATTAGCGGAGAAATATCCCTATAAAAGGTCGTATCTTCCCGTTACAAGATTAGAAGACGGAATTTTATGGAACTGATGATGTTACTTATTTTGTTTTAAAATTAAACGGAAATTGTTTTTATAAATAAATCGAAACAACTTGTTTCTTTTTTGATTAATATTGCCTATCTTTACCGCAGCAGTAGAAAACTATATTATTTTAGATGCCTCCGAAACGCAATCCACTACGTCCACCCGTAGCGTTTCAACTCTGGCTGTTAGTTTATAGAATCGGAATTACGTCTGATGCCCGGCGTGTTATTCTAAATAAAATAACAGCTTGTCTAACACCCAATTTGCGAACCTGTATTTCACAGGCTCAGAAATCCACCACCCACGGTAGCCCGGGCTTTACGGCCGGGACTACAAATTTGATGTGTCGTTCTGAATAAATCGTGTTGGTTTTACCAGGCGGTAATATTTTTTAATCAATAAGAATTCTCCGAGGCTTTGCTTCAGATGAACACGTTAATGGGACTGATTAACAAATTTACCGATTGACGGTGTTTAGCTTTGAGCGATACCCCGACGGCTTGTCTCGGGGAGCTTCATTATACTATTTGTAAAACAAGTAGCACTATTGTGATGAATGTATGTCCGTCCAGTAAATGCTGCGTCGTACTCCGGTCTTTTTACCCGGCAGTACCCAAACCACTATTGTCATGTATTTAAATGCTCACAGTTTTTTCAGCCTGCGCTACGGCACCTTGTCTCCTCAACAGTTAGCAGAAGCAGCAAGCGCAATTGGATTGAAAGAACTGGTCCTGACGGATATCAATAATACTTCTGGTAGCTACGCGTTTATCCGTGCTTGCCGGGAGAAAAATATTAAGCCTATTTTGGGAATTGAATTTCGGCGCGATCACCGTTTTCTGTATCTCGGTATTGCCCGCAACGAAGAGGGATTCCGGGAACTCAACCATTTTTTATCTACGCATTCGCTGGACCATATTCCGCTGCCGGAGGTGGCTCCTGAATTTGATAATTCTGTGGTTATTTATGACCGGCTGACCAAACCGCTTTCCCGTTTTTATCCCAACGAATACCTGGGCGTACGTCCCGAATTTGTCCACCGCCTTTTTCAGTCACCCGTCAAAAAATCCTTACACAAACTGGTCGCATTACGTACCCTGACCTTTATAAATGAAGATAGTCGTAAGGTACACAAACTCCTCAGAGCCATTGATTTAAATACCCTGATCTCCAAATTAAAAGAAGGGGAACACGCGCCGTCTTCCGCCCGTCTGGACGTCCACGAAAAACTCATGGCCCCGTACGCTGCCTATCAACCGTTGCTGGCCAATACCAAAAAAATACTGGCTGCTTGCTCCATCGAATTGACGGTCGGCCCCGACAACAACCGGAAGACATTTACCGGTAACCGGGCCGATGATCTGGTGTTGTTGCGAAAGCTGGCGGTCAATGGTTGTCTGCGTCGTTATGGAGCCGGAGACAAAGCCGCTGCCGCCCGCGTCGAAAAGGAATTAGACTTGATCGATCAAATGAATTTTGCGCCTTATTTTCTGATTACCTGGGACATCATCCGGTACGCACAAACGATGAATTACCACCACGTCGGGAGAGGAAGCGGCGCCAACTCAATTGTGGCCTATTGCCTTGGTATTACGGACGTTAACCCCGTCGAACTGGATCTTTACTTTGAACGGTTTATCAATCCTTACCGCAGTTCTCCGCCGGATTTTGATATTGACTTTTCGTGGGATCAGCGCGACGATGTGACGGACTATATTTTTAAGCGTTACGGCCGGGATTATACCGCTTTGCTCGCCACCTACAGTACCTTCAAAGGTAAGTCTATCCTGCGGGAACTGGGAAAAGTTTTTGGGTTGCCGAAAGAAGATACTGACCGGATGATCCGCAGTCCCGGCGACGAGGCGCGGCAGCACCGCCTGGTGCCCGCGATCCGGCGGTACGCGGCGATGATTGAGGGATTTCCCAACCACCTGTCGATTCACGCTGGCGGGGTGCTGATTACCGAGCGGCCCATTCATTACCACACCGCTTTGCAGATGATGCCCAAGGGATTTCCGGTAACGCACTTTGATATGTACGGAGCGGAAGATTTTGGATTTCATAAATATGACGTACTCAGTCAGCGGGGAATTGGTCATATCAAAGACGCGGTACAACTGATCAAAAAAAATCGCGGACACGGCATAGATATCCACGCCGTTGAAAAAATAAAAAAAGATGATAAGGTTAAAAAACAGTTAGCTTCCGGTCAGTGTATTGGTTGTTTTTATATTGAATCGCCAGCCATGCGGGGGCTGCTGACCAAGTTGCATTGCGATAATTATGTGCACCTGGTAGCGGCCAGTTCAATCATCCGGCCCGGAGTGGCAAAGTCGGGAATGATGCGCGAATATATCAAGCGTTTTCACGCGCCTCATTCATTTGATTATCTGCACGAAACGTATAAAACGCACCTCGGGGAAACCTTCGGTATCATGGTCTACCAGGAAGATGTCATGAAAATCTGTCACCATTTTGCCGGTCTGGAACTCGACGAATCGGATGTACTCCGCCGGATGATGACGGGTAAAAAAAGATCTTCAAAAGCATTTGAACGACTGCGCGATAAGTTTTTTGCTAATTGTAAAGAAAGAAATCATCCCGACGAACTGGCGGCGGAAGTGTGGCGGCAGATTGAAAGTTTTAGTGGTTACTCTTTTTGTAAAGCGCACTCGGCGAGTTACGCGGTAGAATCTTTTCAGAGTTTATATCTCAAAGCCTATTATCCACTGGAATTTATGGTGGCTGTTATCAATAATTTTGGCGGTTTTTACAAAACGGAATTTTACTTTCACGAAGCCCGGATGCAGGGTGCCAGGATTCACGGTCCTTGTGTCAATCATAGTTTTTATCTCACCGATATCCGGGATAAAGATATCTATATGGGGTTTATTCATCTTCACCAGCTTACCCGGCGGCTGGCGGTGGCCATCGTTACCGAGCGGGAAAAACAAGGAACTTTTAAAAATATGACGGATTTTGTTAGTCGCATTGAAGTTGCCCCGGACCAACTGGAAATTTTGATCAGAATTGGTGCTTTTCGATTTACCGGAATGGATAAATACGAACTGATGTGGGAAAAGAACCGTGTACACCATCCACGTCTCCGTCACCGTTCCGATCCGGCACTTTTTGCGGTCACGCAGGAAAATTTCAAACTTCCCGCACTGGAAACGGATTCCCGTGCCGAATTACACGATCAGCTGGAATTGATTGGGTTTTCATTGAATAGTCCCTTCGATGTAATCGCTGGTGAAGACATCAACGAAAAGCAGGTATTGGCCGCTGACCTGAAAAAACATACCGGTAAAATTATTGAAATACTCGGTTATTTTGTTACAAGAAAACCCGTGATGACCAGTACTAAAAAGATGATGAATTTCGGTACCTGGCTTGATCGCGCCGGTCATTATTTTGATACGGTTCATTTTCCGTTGGCTCTGAAAAGGTTTCCGTTACAAGGCAGTGGTTGTTATAAAATCCGGGGCAGGGTGGTACTGGATTACGGATTTCCGAGTGTGGAAGTGATGAGTTGTCTGAGGATTTGAGGGCGCTACGCGCGTTGAGACGCTACGCGGTTGAGGCGCTACGCTTGTTGAGATGCTTTGCAGTTGAGGCGCTACGCTTGTTGAGACGCTTCGCTTGTTGAGACGTTGAATTGACTAAACGATTAAACAAATAAACAAATCAACAAATAAACAAATAAACAAATAAACAATCCAAAAAATGCGTTCCATACTCCATCTCGATCTCGATACCTTTTTCGTCTCCGTAGAACGGCTTCGAAATACTGATTTTTGCGGAAAGCCATTAATCATTGGCGGCGTTAGTCATCACGAGTCCGGTTATCAGAATCGGGGGATTGTTACTGCGTGTAGTTATGAGGCCCGGCGTTTTGGGGTACACGCAGCCATGCCGATTAAACTAGCCCGGAAGCTCTGTCCCGAAGCTATCTTTTTACAGGGAGATTTTGATACTTACCAAAAATATTCGAAACTGGTCACCGAAGTAATTGCGGATCAGGCGCCCGTTTTTGAAAAAGCGTCGATGAATGAATTCTATCTGGATCTGACCGGGATGGACCGTTATTTTGGTTGTCAGCAATGGTCGGGAGAATTGCGGCAGAAAGTCTGTAAAGAAACCGGGCTGATGGCTTCTTACGGATTGTCGGTTAACAAATTAATTGCAAAAATGGGGACGACCGAATCCAGACCGAATGGCGCTTTGTGTATTGCGGCGGGTACCGAAAAAGCATTTATTGCTCCGCTGGCCGTTCGTAAAATTCCACAGGTAGGAAAGGTAACAGAACAGAAATTACGTCAGATGGGCGTACAGACGATCAGGGTGTTGCGGGATATTCCGCCCCGGTTACTCGAACGGGAATTTGGTAAAAACGGAATTAGTCTCTGGAAAAAAGCCAACGCAATGGACGACCGTCCCGTGGTTCCTTACCGCGAACGGACGACTATCAGCAGTGAAAAAACATTTCAAACCGATACCATTGATGTCAACTTATTACGAAGCGAATTATTGAAAATTTTGCAGGAGCTTACTTTTGAGTTGCGTAAAAATAAAAAGCTGGCCGCTGCGGTAAACGTCAAAATCCGGTACGCTGATTTTAATACATTTTCCAGACAAAAAAAGATAACCCATACGGCTGACGATCAGATTCTCAAACCGGTAGTACTGGATCTTTTTGAGCAATTGTACGGACGCCGTCAGCGTATCCGGATGATCGGTATTCAGTTTAGTCAATTGGTACACGGCCATCCACAGATGAATTTATTTGACGCTCCCGCCAAATCGTTGCGGTTGCTGGGAGCGATGGATGGAATCAGGAAACGATTTGGGAAGGGGATTATTTAGAGCGCAGTTTTTACCATGATTAAACAAGCTTGTTATGACATTTTAGAATGACCTTTCAAAAAAAAAATAAAAAAGTAGTGTTGTAATAAAAAATCCCAAACTATTAATTATCTTACTACCTCAATTCGAAAGGTACTGAATTTTTCACAAAAACCTCAAAAAATAAAAAGCTTATGTTTGGTTATTATACGATTTTTATCAGAAAACTTCTTGCCAGTCAGGTGCCACCACAGTTTGGTTTACAACCCGGATCTACGCTGGAAGAAGGCGTAAAGGTATTTCATATTTTCTGGATTCCGATCTTTCCATTTGGTAAAGACTGGGTGTTAAAAAAAGATGGAGATTCATATAAGGTTCCCTACGAGGTATCAACGGCACTTACCAAAATCTACGGTAAGTCTAAAACGCCGTGGTATTCTTTTATCGGAATTATCCTGGCAATCGTGGGAGGAATTGGTTTTAAAATCAACGAAGGAATGGAAAGTTCTCGCCGGCAGGCCGCTTTCGCAGAGCGAAAAGAAAAGCAGGAATCCGAATTCTTGAATAAACTGGCAGCACCAAATACGGACGATTATTATGCCCTCAAGGCGGGTGAAAGTAAATATGCCGCGGGACACGTAACCGCAGTTCGGGGAGATTCAGTTGAGTTGGCGACGATTGCCGATGGTACCACTTTTTCCAGAGTAAATAAAAACAGTGTCCTTGAAGAATTTATTCTGGACCGGAAGGACATACAAAAAGATATGGTAGCGATCAGTGATCTGAAGAAGGCCACGATTGCGAAAGATAGTAAAGTTTCTACGGCGCCGCTGGTTCTTGGAGCGATAGACGAGGGAAGAATTTTTTCTGTGGAGCAGGTTTTTCGGGTAGCAGCATCGGAGATGCCGAAGCTGAGCGTACGGGACGAGGCGGTAAGTCTGGCAGTCGAAAAGACGTTTAATACGTTTATCAATGATCCCAGTATAGATACCTCCGTTTCCGTTCTGGATAGTGCTTCTATGACTTATCTGCGGGAAATTTATGATCTGGGGGAGTCGGATAATTATAAAAAAATGAAAAAGTTTATCGACGAATCTAAGTATAGTTCGGTTGATTATGGAATGGTATTACACGCACATTACACGTATTTTGGGGGCGAAAAAGAGAAACGGGAGAAAACCGGAAATCTGGATTTTAATACTTTTATTTTCTTCTCTAAACTAATCAATGCGGGACTTTGGTCAATTGATGATCATATTAAAAAAGCAAGGATATCCAATATTCGTCTGGTCGGAAATAATCAGGCGAGCGGGACCGTAAGTTTGAATTCAAATATTCTGGACAGCCCAAAAAATATGCGGTTTGACGTTGATTTTAATTTTGAAAATGACAACTGGAAAATTAACCTGCCAACTACCTTTAAATACACAGAAAATCAAATTATGAATGTCGGTAGAAATTTTCAGGAAGGAAGAAAGCAATACCGGCAAATGATCCGTACCGGATTGAATGATCTGGATAAGCAGCGGGATGTGAATAAATTGTTTTTCTATTAGAATAAAAACAGTATTTATGGACAAATTTCAGGAATACTGTTTTTTTAATTAACAAGAATTCTCCGAGGCTCTGCCTCGGATGAACACGTTAGTAGGACTGATTAACTAAATTATCGATTAACTGTGTTTAGCCTTGAGCGATACCCCGACAGCTTGCCTGGGGGGCTTCATTTGTTCTCAGCAAGCTCTTACCTCAACCGCTTCCTCAATCCCAACTCCAACCCAATATTCCATAAGTTTTCTTTGATGGGAACGTCTTTTACCAGTCTGGTCAGGTGGTATCTGAAAGTCGGTTGTGCAAAAAGCTGCGTGCCATCGCTGAGCTGATAACTGGCGCCAAAAGAAAGCACTCCCACGAGGTGAATTTTACTGTAATTATAAAGGTCTCCGTCTTCTTCCAGAATTTTTGTCTCGCCGTCTAACACCTGTTTGTTGCGTGATTTTAAGTAAAAGGAAGGCGCAACTCCGAGTTCTACAAAAGGTGAAAATTTCTTTTGATTAAACTCATATCTGCCGATGAGGGGGACTTCAAAAAAAAGATAATTATAAAAAAGCTGCATGGAAGAAAAAGTAATGACCGTGTCCGGATTTATCAATTGTGCGAGTACCTGGTCGCCGAATATCAGGTCCTGTTTTTTACTTTTGTAACCAACGGTCGCAAAACGGAGTCCCGTTTTCAGAAAAATATGGTCCGTTATTTTTTGGTTGATATTAAATCCAAACCGCAAGTTAAGATTTTTGATTTCGATATCATTTCTTAATGCAATAACCAGCATATTACCTGAACTCGGATCATCATTTGTCGAATTCAGATTCCGGTATCCCAGGTCAATACCTGCCACAAAATCCAAAGATGTTTTGGTCTGACCGATACAAAATAAGGGAAATAGCAGCAAGGAAAAGAGTAAAGTTTTCAACGGTGTTTTCATATCTTAGTTTTTTCATAAATATAGGAATTTTTTCCGATAAACAATTATTACAAAAAGTGACTTGATCACTGTTCATTAGTTATCCCCTCCCGGAGTTACCGGCCCCTTTTTTCCACCACCACAGGAAGACACTCAGACTGAAAAATCCCGCCAGCCAGAACATTCCCGACGTCACCACGGCGGCTCCCCGAATTCCGTAATGTTGTAAAGCCCAGTAACTTCCCCCCACGTTAATGCCTAAAATGATCAGCGATAAAACAGCATTTACTTTTGGAAAACCGAGTGTCGGCAGCATATTTCCGAGAGGCGTCCGCATCAATAAGCCACCCGCTACGCCGACCGAAAATATCCGCATCAGATCACCTTGTTCGTGGTATTGGGGGCCAAAAATTTGTACGAGCCAATCCGCACTAAAATAAAAAAATCCTACAATGACCAGGCTGACCGGAACAAAAAATCGAAGATAATTTTTATAAAAATCCATCACAAATTGCGGGTTCTTTTCGGCGTTACGGGCTACCTTGACGGTAAAGGTCGTCATTACCGCCAAACTTAGAATTACTAAATTTAAAGGAATGATACTCGCTACTTTATATTCGGCGACAGCCGCAGGATTTGTCAGTACATTTCCGATCAGTAAAATATCAACCGCGTAGAGTAGTTGTGCCAGAACCGTCCCCAGACTGGTATAAAAACCGTATTCAAAAAGTTCTTTTGTATTGAATGTAAAATTAATGTTTGAAGCGCGATCTCCCAGATTGAAACGAAACCAGAAATAGATGCCCAGTAGGAGCGGAATAGATACCAAACTGATCACATAACCCATGCCACCGAAGAGAAAGGCAGCGGAAATATTCCCGGTTAAATATAAAAAACTGAGCGTAAATTCCAGCCGTGCGTACCAGCCGTTGCGGTGTACGAGCATACAATAGGCGCCCACACTCCGGAAGATCAATAAACCAAAAAGTTGAAAAACGAGCACCAGCAAATAGGGGAGTGCGCCCGGTAATTTGGCCGTCAGCAGGCCCGCAACCAGACAGGTCATCAACAAAATGCCCAATGAAACGAGTAGTCCTTTTTTTAGTGCAAAACGGACATAGTACTTTTTTTCCAGCTGACCGCTGCGGGTAGCTCCATACCGGATCAGTCCCGGTAAAATACCTCCTCCCAGAAAGGGCATGATAAAGGAAATGACGGTAAAAGCGTAGGAAAGATTACCGTAGTCATCGGTCGTTAGTAAGCGGACAATACTCAGGTTGACGATAAAATTGGCCAGCCGGGCAAACAGCGTAGCAAACAATACCTGATTGCCTTTGCCACTCGTAAAAGCACCAATAAAATCGCGAATAGCCAAAAAAAATAATTGAAAATATTAGAAAAAAATCAGTCGTTAAACTTCAATTCGCTTACACAATTTCTTCAAAATCCTCTTCCTCCAACTTTGGTAAAAAACGGTCCAGACCCGTATTCCGAATCCTGTTCATGGTCTGAAAATGTTCCATGACCTCCGCCTGATACGTTGCGTCCACGAGCTCCTGTACATCCACGAGATTTTTCAAATTGTCCATCTCCCGGAATTTATAAGTTTGTTCAAACAATCCAGTTTCAAATTTAGCAGATAGTTTACCATTGTCTTTAAAAACGGTAATCTTCATGGTAGGATGTTCGATATAGCCGATGATACGCATATTATTCGTTGATGATTTTGTATAATTGGTCGAGCCGGGGACTGAGGATGATTTCGGTTCGCCGGTTTTTGGCTTTGCCGGCGGCTGTGGCATTACTGGCAATCGGATAATAGAAACTTCTTCCCGAAGCCGTAATCCGGTCAGGTTTGACATTGGTTTCAGTCAGAATTTTGACGACTGCGGTGGCCCGGCGAACACTGAGGTCCCAGTTTTTAGCGGCGCTGCCGTCGGGATCGGTATGACCTTCCACGGTGATGTTGATATCCGGATTTTGTTTTAGCACTTCGGCCAGCGAGCGGATTGCTTTTTTTCCTTTCCAGTCAATATTATCGCTGTTGGAAGCAAAAAGTAAATTCTGGCTGAGCGAGACATAAATTTTTCCGTTGCGTTCCGTGACGGAAAGATCAGCGTCGGTAAAACCGAGCAGTGCCTGATTCACTTTGGAGCGTAATCCGTTTAATCTGTTTTCTTTGTCAGCGAGTAGGCGGTTGAGTTCATTGACCTGACGCTGGTATTCGCCGCAATCGTTGGTGACTACGGTACGGACTTCCACTTCGGGGGCCGGTGGTGGGGGAGTAACGGCCACGGTATTGCGAGCCGTTGAAAGATCTGTTTGTAAAGATTGAATCTGGCTTTCCAGTCGCTGAATCAACCGGGCCTGCTGGTCGTTGACCGACTGAGCCTGAGAAAGTCTACTTACCATCTGCTGAACGTCGGTAGAAGAAGAATTTAGTAAATCCTTGTTCTGCAACAACAGTTCGTCGTACTTTCGTAAAATTTCGTTGTTATATGATTTGAGGTTGTCGTAATTTTCCTGTAAGACGGTCAGGTCCATTTCGGTAGATTTTTTTTCTTTCTTCAGCTGATCATAGTTGAATTCTGATTCGTTGATGCCACTTTCGGTGAGACCGCGCAGCGAATCGATTTCCATCCGGTAAAAATCTGTTAATTGTTGAGATTCTTTAAACCTATTCTGGGATACGCAACTGATCAGCGTCCATCCGCTCAAGGCCAGAAGTAGTAAATAGCCAGTTGTTTTATTCATAGTAAAATTCGTTTTTTCTTTTGTCAACATTCCTTATTACCGTCAAGGCAATATTCGGAGTATACAAAGATAAGGGTTATTCTGTTAAAACACCAAACTGCCTACCCGCAGCATAGTACTTCCCTGCGCCAGTGCAATTTCATAATCGCCGGACATACCCATACTTATTTCGGTAAAATCATTTTTTTCGGAAAAATAGTTATTTTTTAAATCGTCAAAGATCGTTTTCAGGTGACGAAACTCGTTGGTTATCTGGGTTTTATCTTCGACAAAACTGGCCATGCCCATAACGCCCCGAAAGATAATCCAGGGATAATCTGTCCTCTGAAAACCGGCTAAATCGGTTACGTCCAGTCCATATTTACTTTCTTCCTGGGCAATTTTAAATTGTAATAAAACCGCTATTTTACGATTGTTTTTTTCCGCCTGTTTGTTGATCTCTTCCAGTAACCGAAGGCTGTCTACCGAATGAATCAGGCTGACAAAACCGGCAATATATTTTACTTTGTTGGTTTGTAAATGCCCGATCAAATGCCATTCGATATCACCAGGCAGCGCGTCGTGTTTTTCCACCAGTTCAGGAACCCGGTTTTCACCGAACATCCGCTGTCCGCGATCATAAAATGACCTAATCTGATCCACACTACGGGTTTTGGAAACCACCACGAGTTTAGCCGCCGTACCTTCAATGATCTCCATTATTTTTTGGTAAGCATCTTTTTTCATAAATAAAATAATACTGTTTTTTAGAAAAAAATTAATGAATAATTTCTACGCCTTCACACCTGTTAGTTTGGACGCCCCCGTCCAGATACCCCTTCCACCTGTTAGTTTGGACGCCCCTGTCCAGATACGCCCCTCCCACCTGTTAGTTTGGACGTCCCCGTCCAGATACCCCTTCACACCTGTTAGTTTGGACGCCCCCGTCCAGATACCCCTTCCACCTGTTAGTTTGGACGCCCCCGTCCAGATACGCCCCTCCCACCTGTTAGTTTGGACGTCCCCGTCCAGATACGCCCTCCAAAACTGTTAGTTTGGACGTCCCCGTCCAGATACACCTCCCACCTGTTAGTTTAGACGCCCCCGTCCAGATACGCCCTTCTTTTTTACCTGACTTTCAAAAAAAAAACCCAAAAACTCAACTCCCCCCAAGCACCTCCCCAATACGGTCATTAAACAAGTCAAATTGTGAAAGGTTATTGTGGCTGGCGCCTGGAATTGTCGTGAAATCAATATCCGGAACCAGGCTTTTCAGATCCACTGCGTGTTGATAAGGAATCAATTCATCCTCCGTTCCGTGAAAAATGTAGACGGGGCAAGTGACTTTTGGTAAATAAAGATCACTGCGAAATTTATATTTTAGTAAAATGCTGGTCGGTAAAAAACGCATTTGTTCTCCGGCCAGTCGTTCGATACTGTAGTAAGGCGTCTCGAGGATTAACAGTTTGGGAGCAACTTGTGCAGCCAGGAAACTAGCAATTCCCGAACCGAGTGACCTGCCGTAAATCACGATCTGGCTGGCGTCATACTGCCGGGACAACTGATCGAAAATAAAGCGGGCATCCTTAAATAAATTTTTTTCTGAAAGTGGGCCAGTACTCTTTCCGTAGCTCCGGTAATCCGGAAGCACCACGTCGTATCCGTGCGGTAATAAATCCGGCGCAATATATCCCCAATTGTCCAGTGCCCGGGCATTTCCGTGGAAATATAAAATGACACCTTTAGGTTCAGGAACTGAAAACCGGAGCGCATGTAACTTAACGCCCTTTTCAGGATAGAAGTAAACCTCTTCCGCAGCATCACCAAAATGTACAAACTGGTAATCCTTAGGCAATACATCCGGATAAAAAATAAAAGATTCCTGGCGAAAGTAGATATAAAAACAGAGCACCAGATACAGGAAAGCAAAGAATAAAATTATTTTCATAAAAATGTGAAATCAGAAAAAAGACAATATCCTTAAAATTATACGATTTCACAAAGATAATCCCCGAAGACGCAGGTAGTTTATAACCGGAAATGTGCCTTTTATAGGCATAAACGAATTTTTGAAGAGTAATAGCGTTAAAAAGTGGTGTGAAAATGCAAAGTTAACCGACGAAAACAATAAATTTGTCCGGATGAATTTTTTAATACCCGGGAAAAAATACCTTTCCGGAAGGTTTTCATGCACTTACCAGGATAAATCCCTGAATTATACACAACATGTTCAATTATGAGATTTACCTTTTTCGGTCACCCGTCGAAAAAAGGCCGGACTAACTATTTTATCGTGTACTAAGTATAAAATTGAAATTGGAATGACCAGATATTTAATTGTTTTTTTATTGTTGTTGATTTCCTTCAGCGCGGAGAGTCAGAATTTTCCTATGGATGGAACTGACATTACCTCCTGTGTTGGTTTTTTTACAGATAGTGGTGGAAACGATGCCGGTTATGGACCCAACGAAAATATTACGACGACGATCTGTCCGGATCTGACTGGTGGAACCCACGTTCAGCTGGTTTTTCCCAGCGTAGAATTGGGAAGTGGGGATGAATTATGCTTTTTTGACGGAGAAGATGCTACGGCTACTCAATTAAGCTGTGCGACGGACTTCCCGGCGGGCGGGTCCTTTATCATTCAGGCAACCGCCGTGAATCCTTCCGGATGTATTACCCTCGTGTTTACTTCCGATGGCGTCGACGAAGCAGCCGGGTGGAGCGCCGATATGAACTGTATTGCTGCCTGTCAGATTATCACTTCTAATTTGGTAGGAAGTATTCCATTTGTGATGCCGGCGGATACGGGCTACATTGATATTTGTCCGGGAGATGGAATCGAATTTTTTGGCGCCGGGACCTATCCTCAGGACGGGGCCGTTTATTCACATTCGGACGAAACTTCTGATTTTTTCTGGGATTTTGGGGATGGTACGATTGGTCAGGGGCCCAACGTATTTAAAGTTTATGACGAACCGGGAGGTTATACCGTACAATTAACAATCGTGGATCAGCTCGGTTGTCTGAATACCAATTTTATTTCTCAGCGAGTTCGGGTTTCGACGTATCCGAGTTACGGAATTTCGGATATGATTCCGGCAGTTATTTGCTCGTCGGATACTATAACGCTGGCCGCATCCGCTTTTGATACCACGGCCTCTTTGTCGGTAGGTCCGAACACGGGAAGTTTTCAAGTTGGAGGAGTGCTGTCCGATTCGCTGGCACTGCCCGATGGAGATGGGGTTAGTTATTCGACCAGTATTCGATTTACAGAATTTTCTCCCGGTCAGATTTTGACGGACATTGATGATTTTCTGGGAGTTTGTATGCTGATGGAACATTCTTATATGTATGATCTGGATCTGGAATTGACTTGTCCCGATGGTACTACGGTAGTCATGCAGGATCAGTCACTCGGCACCAACGGAGAAGTATTTTTAGGAATACCGAACGAGTCGGACGACAATATGCCCAATAATCCACCCTTGCAGGGAATCGGTGCAGAGTACTGTTTCCGGCCCGATGCTACGAACGGTACATGGACTGCTTTCGATAATGCTAATAATTTACAAACTTTACCAGCCGGAGATTATAACAGTCTCAATTCTTTTGACGCATTTTTGGGTTGTCCGCTCAACGGAGAATGGACGATTACCATCACCGATGAACTGGCGGTCGACAACGGCTGGATTTTTGAATGGAGTATCGGTTTCGCACAGGAGCTTTACCCTGCTCTGGAACGCTTCAGCCCAATGATCACCGATCTCGCCTGGCAGGATCAGAATTCCATCATTTTCTACGAGCAGGATTCCATCATTGCCACTCCCGTTGCCGCCGGAGTAGCCGGATTTACGCTTGACGTGATGGATGATTTTGGTTGTATGTATGATACGACAATTTTGATCGACGTCTTACCTGCGACGCATCCGGATTGTTATAATTGCGAAGAAACGGCGACCTTTATGGAAGATACCGTTGCCTGTGTTGGTAGTTCAGTGACCATCAGTGCGATACCACCGGATACCATCGCCCCCGAAAGTGTCAGTTATTTTGCGTTTTCCAATGAACTGGTAGAATTTTCAATTTATCCTCCGGCGCTTCCACTGGCAGTTCCGACCACGGTGGATTTTGTTTTTCCCGAATTGATTACCGACGGAGAAGCGCAAATTATTTCCGTTTGTGTAAACCTGGAACACCAGGCGACTAAAGATGTCATATTGCAATTACAATCTCCTGCTGGTACCATTATAAACCTCTCGGTTGAGAACGGAAGCTTTGCCGATGATTATTTACAAACGTGTTTTACCGCTTCGGCAACAACACCCATTGCGGCCGGGAGCCCGCCGTTTACGGGAGATTTTATACCCGAAGAAAGTTTTAATGCATTTAATGGTGAAAACTTGACCGGGGACTGGAGTCTGCTCGTATCTGATGCTTCCGACGGTTTCAAAGGGGTTTTACAGGACTGGACGATTACCTTTGCCATCGAAAATGGATTGCGTTACAACTGGGCACCGAATCCGGATTTTTCCTGTATCGATTGTGCCGAGCCCGAAATAATGCCCACCGTATTACCCGCAACGTATACCGTCGAAATCACCGATGATTTTGGCTGTACACTTCTGGATACTATAACGCTCACCGAGGTGTTCGGCTTTCCTGCGGTTGACGTGGTTTGTTCTCCCGTTTCCAATTCAGCAATTAATTTTTCGTGGAATGATATAGGAGCTATGGAATACGAAGTAAGTCTGGATGGTGGAATGACCTGGATTACCCCTACGGGAAATTTTAATCATCTTTATGATGGTTTAACAATTGGTCAGATGGCAACACTCCAAGTACGTGCCGTCGCAGAATCTGATTGTCCGTCCGCCGTTGGCGAAAATACGTGTACGACTTTTCCTTGTATGCTGACTATTGATACCATTTCTACCCAACGGCCTGCTTGTCAGGGAGACCTGAACGGAGGCGCAGTTATGACGGCGGCGAATGGCAGCAATCCCATCGAATATTTTGTGAATGGGGCGGGACCATTTACGGATCAGATCATGGGACTCGGTGCGGGACCACAGGAAATTATTGGCATCGACGCCGACGGTTGCCGGGATACAGTGACTTTTACGCTGGCTTCCATTTCTACGCCCATCATGCTGACTACCGATATGGACTCCGTGGACTGTGCGGGAGAAACTTCCGGAATTGCCAGTGTCATGGCGACGGGAGGATTTGGTAGTTTTGAATATACCTGGAACACGGTACCCGTAAATAATACAAATACTGCTGGCGGACTCGCAGCCGGAACTTATATGGTCACCGTAGAAGATCAGGCGGGATGTACAGCGGAAGCAACGGTTATCGTTTTAGAACCAACACCATTGACCGTTACGCTAGATACGACTGCTATCACCTGTAACGGTGCCAACGATGGAACAGCCACGCTGACTCCTGCGGGAGGAACAGCGCCTTATACTTATTCCTGGACGGGTGGAATCACTGATAATATGATCTCCAGTCTGGGTACTGCGACTTTCTCCGGAACAGTTACGGATAGCAAAGGATGTTCTGTCAGTATAACTGCTGCGTTGACAGAACCCGTTCCGGTAACGGTAAACTTACAACCAGAAAATTTAACTTGTTTTGAAAATGCCAGCGGGATGATTACCGCTACTCCGGCTGATGCGGTGGGGATGGTTACTTACAGTTGGACGGGGCCGGACGGCTATACGTCTACGGTAGCTCAACCAGTCGGTCTGATTGCCGGAGAATATTGTGTTACCATAACAGATGAAAATAATTGCATAGCGAATGCGTGTACTACGCTAACCGAACCCGCAGCGATGATGCTCTCAATTGACGCTACGCAAGTAGATTGTTTTAATGCTCCCACGGGCACGGCCACAGTCACCGCCAGCGGTGGTGCGGGAAATTATCAATACAATTGGAGTGATCCTAATAATCAGAATACCGCGATGGCCACCGGATTGTTGCCCGGTGACTATACGGTGACGGTCACCGATATGAATAACTGTTTTCAGACCATCAGTATTAACGTTCCTAATGGTACCGAAATAACACTCGCTTTTACCAGTGTTTCACCACGCTGTTCCAATACCAGTGATGGATCTGCGACCGCAATAGCGGGTGGTGGAGCAGGATCTTTTACGTACCAATGGGATACGGCGGCGGGAGATCAAACCACTGCGGTGGCTACCAATCTCGTTAGCGGTAATTATTGTGTAACGGCCACGGATATGATGGGTTGTACCATCGTGGATTGTGTCGAAGTGATGCCCACCAGTACGCTGGAACTTCCGTCTATCAGTGCAACGGATGTGTCCTGCTTTGGGTTAAGTGATGGAACGACCACAGTTACCGTTTCGGGTGGAACGGCTCCGTATACTTATTCGTGGGATGATGACAATGCTCAAAATAGTAGCACGGCGACGGGTCTTCCCGCCAGAATTTATAACGTAGTGGTGACCGATTCGAATACCTGTACGGAAACGGCGATGATCGAAGTGATAGAACCGGATACGTTGACGATAGCCATTACGCCAACGGCCGTTGCTTGTTTTGGTGAAAACAACGGAAGCATCGTCAGTTCGGTCATGGGAGGAAACGGTGATAATATTTACAACTGGTCCAATGGAACCAATCTGCCGGATGCAGTGGATTTGACAGCCGGAAATTATGAAATTACCGTAACGGATGCCATGGGTTGTATGGCAACGGCTGCAACCCTGGTCACTGAACCCGCAGCCATTATGCTGTCCACTGCCAGCACACCGGCAGATTGTTTTAATGCTTCTACCGGAACTGCTACGGTCACGGCCAGTGGTGGCGCGGGCGAGTTCCAATATATTTGGAATGATGTTGCTAATCAGAATACCGCCGTAGCGACTGATCTTTTGGCAGGTGATTATACGGTGACGGTGACCGATGCCAATAATTGTTCCCGGACGATAGATGTCAATGTTGGAAATGGTGTCGAAATAACCCTGAGTTTTACGAGTACGCCACCGCTCTGTGCCAACACGAGTGACGGAACTGCGACGGCGACGGCCAGCGGCGGAGCAGGATCTTTTACGTATCAGTGGGATGCTGCGGCGGGCGATCAGACCACGGAGATGGCAATTAATCTGGTGAGTGGAAATTACTGCTTGACAGTTACGGATATGATGGGCTGCACGCTTGAGGATTGTGTGGAAGTAAATTCTACCAGTACGCTGGAAATTCCTTCTATCACGGCGACGGCTGCTTCCTGTTTTGGAGTCAATGATGGAACTGTAACGGTCGATGTCACCGGAGGAACCGAACCCTACAGTTATTTGTGGGATGATGAAAACGCTCAGTTCAGCAATCCTGCGGTAAGTCTTCCTGCCGGAATTTATAATGTAGTGGTCACGGATGCGAATACCTGTACGGAAACTGCTACGATTGAAGTGATAGAACCGGATACCCTGATCGCAGAGATTACACCGAATGCCATTGCCTGTTTTGGAGAAAATACCGGAAGCATCGCCAGTGCTGTGACGGGAGGAAACGGCGGTAATATGTATACCTGGACCAACGGAACCAACCTGCCCGATGCCGCTGATCTGATCGCCGGGAATTATGGACTTACGGTGACCGATGCAATGGGCTGTTCGGCTACGGCCAGTACGCTGGTAACAGAACCGGTGGCACCGATTATGGTGACGATTGCCCAGGGAGATACGTCTTGTTTCGGAGCAGCGACGGGTAGTGCTTTTGTGACGGTACAAGGTGGAACGCCCGCCGGAGGTTCTTATAACTATTCCTGGACCAATGGTGGCGGGACCGATTCGGTGGCCGTGAATATGGGAGCAGGAATCTATCGCGTTTCGATTACCGATGACAATGGCTGTACCGAAGAGGCGACCATAGATATACAAGAATATTCAGAAATTGAAATAAATATTGCTTCGGTAGATCCGGCCTGCTTCGGAGAGGAAGACGGCCGGATGGCCGTCAATGTAGTCTCAAGAGACGGGACGGTGGATGATCTGAACGACTATACCTACGATTGGTCAAACGGAGCATCCGGAATGGCGATAATTGATCTGCCCGGAAATACCAATTATTTGGTAACCGTTACAGATATTCGGGGATGTGAAGGAGACACCAGTCGTTTTTTACAAGCACCAGACCGAATTACCCTGAACGTACTTCCGACGGAACCCAGTTGTTTTGGTGAGACCAACGGAAGTGTTGAAATTCTCAACGTTAACGGAAATACAGCTGATCATACTTTTGAGTGGAGTACCGGAGCAACCACCGAAAAGATTGAAACGCTGAGTGCTGGTAATTATCGGGTAACCGTGACGGACGATCTGGGTTGTACCGTTGATTCCTTGTTTGTTTTATCAGAACCACAAGAACTATGGGCTCGTCTTACGGTCTCCCCGAACGGTTGTGAAGGTCAAGCTATCGGTGGCATTCTGGCCGAACCAATGGGCGGAACTCCACCTTATGATTTCAGATGGAGCAACGGTGAGACGACCGCAGAAATTGGTGGTTTAGCCTCCGAAGATTATAGTCTGATTCTGACAGACGCCCAGGGATGTCAGCATTTTGATACGATTTTTGTCGGAAGACCCGATCAGATGATGGTTAGTTTTGAGGTAGAAAATCCTTCCTGTGCCGGTGACCGGGATGGGCGGATTACGGCTACTGTAACCGGAGGTATCGGACCGTTTAGTTTTAGTGTGGATGACGAAACGTATTTTGGTACCAATGTGCTGGTCGGACTCAGGGCGGGAACCTACGATGTACACATCCGGGACCAAACCAATTGTACACTGGTAGAAACGGTGACGGTGACGGACCCTCCGGCCTTTACCGTGCTGGCGGGAGATGACGTGGAACTGCAACTGGGAGACAGCATTCAGCTGATACCGGATTTTGAAAATAATATTGGAAATGTACAGCTAAGCTGGTCCGGATTATCCGGAGGGACTTTATTCTGTGAGACAGATACCCTATCTTGTATTGATCCCTGGGTACAAACATTTTTTACCAATACCTACGAGCTGTACGGGGTTGATGAAAATGGCTGTGAAGATACCGATGAGATAGAAGTGGTCATTAATAAGTCTACTCAGGTTTTTGTCCCGACCGCATTTACACCCAACGGAGATAATGCCAACGACTTACTGATCGTACACGGAGTAGAAGGAGCGCGGGTAGAATCTTTTGTGGTCTTTGACCGCTGGGGAACGCGCCTGTTCAGTGCAGGTGGTTATGATATAAATTCGCCGAATATTGGCTGGAACGGTACCTACCGAGGCAAGCTTTCTCCGACGGGAATTTATACCTGGAAAGCGGAAGTGAAATTTCTTGACGGGACCGAAAAACTGGCTAGTGGGCATACGACTTTGTTGCGGTAGTCAGTGTTTGAGTTTACTTAAAAATCGATTGATTAGCTATAATTGTAAAATATTGATTATTGAAACTCCTCTGAAAATTTTTTGTCGCGCAAAGGCGCAAAGATTTTAGCGTGTAAATCTAAAATTGCAAATACTTTATAAATATTATTTACAAGACTAAATAAAAAGAATGAGCTGTATGATTTACTATTTAGCTCTTATTCGCATAAAATCTTAAAGAATCCGGCGGTAAGCCACGGACAATAATTTTAAAGTTGATTTATGAATTTTAACAGATGGTATTTGATGGTGATCGTGGTGTTAGCGATTCAATTTATGGCGACGGATAGCCGGGCGCAAGACCCGAGGTTTTCGCAGTTTTATGCGGCACCGCTGCAAGTAAACCCGGCGATGACCGGTGTATTTGAAGGACGCTGGCGGGTGAATGCGATCTACCGGGATCAGTGGGGCAGTATTCTGGGAAGTGTTCCCTTCCGGACGGTTGGCGTTAGTTATGACATGCGCTACCGCGTCGTTAAAAACGACTATTTTGCTTTTGGTCTGAGTGCGCTGCGGGACGAAGTTGGCGATGGTCATTTTGTTCAGAATCGGGCTCATTTGAACTTTTCCTATCTGAAACAAATCGGTGGAAGTCGCAGAGGAACCAGCCAGTATCTGGTGGCCGGAGGGCAAGTAGGAGCTGGACAAAATCAGGTGCAGTTTAATAATTTTTGGTTTAGTGAGCAATTTGATTTGAGTATTGGCGGGTTTCCAAATACGGCATTGGATAACCGGGAAAGTTCGCTGATTGGAGACACGCAGAATTCGGATCTCTTTTTGGATTTTAATGCCGGATTGTTGTACTACGCGGTGCTGGGTAGTAATACAAGTTTTTATGCCGGAGCCGCCATTCATCACCTAAACAATCCGGAAATATCTTTTTTTGCCAATAACGCCGAAAGCCTTAACAATCGGATTGTAGCACATCTAGGCGGTGAGTTAGGATTTAACGATCAGCTGAGTCTTTTGCCCGCAGCTATTTTTATGAAGCAGGGAGTTTTGACTTCGTGGACGACCGGGGCCAATATTCGTTATCAGGGAAATGACCGCAACGAGATTGCGTTACGATTGGGTTTGTGGCCTCATTTTGCGAGTACGCCGACGAGTCGGTTCTATTTTGAGTCCGTGGCCTTTACGGCGATTCTGGAAATGGAACGGTTTAATTTTGGGGTCAGTTACGATGTGACGGTTTCTGATTTACAGGAGGCTAATAATTCCCGGGGTGGTTTTGAGTTGTCACTGATTTATGTGCATCCGGAGGAGCGGAGAGTGAAGACGAAGTGTCCGAAGTTTTAGGTTGATTTTTTGATTTTTTGATGTGCGGATTTTTTGATGGGTAAGGTTCTCTTTCTTAAAGGTAATCAAGGTAAAAATCTCAAAATCTCTCCTACGGGGCTGGGGTCAAATTTTGAGATTTTTGCCGGTTTTTCTTGTTTATGCTTTATTGGTTGTTTGATTAGTAAATATGTGGATGTGCGGATTTTTAAGAAATTTTTCAACTTGATTGAGGGGTATACTTGTTCTAACGACTGCTTTTTTTAAAATGAAATTCTTCTTTTCTATATTTATTTTTTGGCTTTTGGGAATCTGAGTTCTATCGCTGCTAATTCTTGCCTGGACATTTTTAAATAAAACCTAAAATGAGAAAAATATCAGATACAGTTATCAAAGTTTACGACCGTCTTAGGTTGGACGAAAAGCTGGATTTTAGTAATCTTGAAAATTCGATTGATCGCCTGGAGACGTTGGACGAAAGTTTATTAAAAGAAATTAAGAAATTGGGTTTTGATCCTAGTTTTCGGGTTTACGCAGACTATCAGAATTTATTGTCGGTATTTGAGGAGGAAGCTACTATTCACCGGGACTTTAAATTTTATAACAAAAAGGTATTGAAATTTAATAGAAATTATATGCCTTCCTATCCACCGATGAGTCCGGTAACGGATGCATACTTTGCCTATTGGGTTTTATGTGATTTCCAGTTTGGGAAAAATAAGGAAACGATCAACACTGTATTTACGGATGTGGGAAGGTCGGAAAATTTTGAAGAAATGATCTTTAAGATTGGAGAAAATCTACATGACTCGCACATGAAATTTTATCGGCACATGGGATTTCAGGATGGCCTGATTTTGCTAAAAGATATTATGACGGATGAAATACTTTTAGCTAAATCCAGTTCGGGGTACGATGGAAGTGAAGGGGAGATCTGGTTCGTGAGAATAGTTGAAAATCTGGACGATGTTCACGATTATTATGTTCTACTGACGACTCCTTATGTAATATTGAAATATTCGGTAGATGACTGGATAGCGTTTTTCAGGAGGCAAGGTATCGAAAAGGGGGATTCTGAAATGGGAATTAAATATCGGGATTTTATGACAAATCCACCAATTCCAAACTACTGGATGGAGTATCTAGTAGATGCCTATGTTAATTTTAACCCTCATAGTATTAATCTGACTGGAATCCCCGATTTGCCTGGTACCAAGCCACATGAAATGAATAAATAGTAGAATATGCTAAAAGCAAAACCAACAAAATATGGAACGGGAAGACCAGATTTAAAAAGCTGTTAAGAAATATGAAACCCTTTAACGGTCCTTTTGATCCGGCTTACAAAGAAATCATTGCTTATTTTAAGAGAGAGGCAAAACGTCTGAATTGTAGAATAGAGGATTTAAGGGGCCCCGAAGATTTAGACGCATTAGCATACAAGTGGTAATTTATGAATTTCAGTATAACAAATCTTTTTCTATTACTCCTACCCACATTTGGCTTCAGCCAGAATTTTTACCAAACTACGCTGTACGATTCACTGGAAATGGACCCTGATTATCAGGGGATGGTAATGGAATTAGAAGGATTATACGAAAATGTAAATGAATTGTTGAGTCACGTGGAGTTTTCGATACATGAGCAAGTGATTTTTAAAGAGGTACTTTTTTATTTAGAGAAAGGAAGAACGGATTTATTGCGTACAGAACTAACCAAACCGGAGGTCCGTGCGTTACTGCAAGCTTATGAGTTGACCGAAGAACCGTTATTGGCGTTGGCCAAAAAAATCGAACCTGTTCTGGCGAGACATGACAAGTTAAAATGGATTTTTTTATCCAAAAAAAAACAAAACAAGCACTTATTTTGAAAAAACGAACAAAATTACAAAGTTACAATACGTCGTGTTAGCCTTTTTTCACCCATTTCCAAAGAAAATAAATATACTCCTCCCGGCAAATCAGAAAGGTCCAGTTGAAAAGAAGAATGTCTTGCCTGGAATTGATTAATCAGACTTCCCCCCGTATTATACAGCCGAATTTTTACAGCATTAGGTCAGCAGAAAGCGGAATAATTTGTTTCTAAAAGCTGAAATAAGCTGTCAATTTTTTCAGGACACCAATTTAATTCGGAAGGATCGGTAGTTTCCCATGCGGAGGAATTGTTGGGTGGAAAATAAATTTGTGCGGGCAGGTTGATTTTTGTAAAAAGGAAAAATAGAAATATAACTATTGCCTTCATGTACTTTAGGGTTTGAGGTCTTACCAATTTATACTTGCTTTGACGAAAATTAATGCCAGAAGTTTAAATTTATAGTCAGTTCTTAAAAAAATTATTTTATCTTACAATCCTAATATATCAAGTACTCTATGCAAATAAAAGAATCGACCAAAGAATACGACGCTATCATTGTCGGGTCCGGAGCGGGAGGAGGAATGGCTGCCGATGTGCTGTCCAAAGCCGGACTTAAAATAGCGGTAGTAGAAGCCGGACCTTTTTTCGATCCCAAAGATTCTGAAACGATGACTCAGATGAAATGGCCATGGGAATCTCCGCGCCGGGGTGCCAGTACCAACCGCGCGTTCGGGGATTTTGATATGTCTTACGGAGACTGGGAAGTAGACGGAGAGCCTTATACAAAATCCGAAGGCACCAAATTTATGTGGTGGCGCTCCCGGATGCTGGGTGGCCGAACCAATCACTGGGGAAGAATTTCGCTGCGTTTCGGGCCGGACGATTTCAAGCATCGGGACATTGACGGGCTGGGGGAGAACTGGCCTATTTCTTACGAAGAGCTCAAACCTTTTTACGATAAGCTCGACCGGCAGGTTGGGGTGTTTGGTTCCAAAGAAGGTCTGCGAAATGATCCGGATGGCTTTTTTCTGCCGCCCCCTAAACCTCGTCTCCACGAACTGTACTATATTAAAGGAGCCAGAAAAGCGGGCGTTAGTGCGATCCCTTCCCGGCTATCCATTTTGACAAAAAAGCTAAACGACGACCGGGGCGTTTGTTTTTACTGCCAGCAATGCAGCCGGTCTTGCAAGGTATACGCAGACTTTTCTTCCAGTTCAGTTTTTATTATTCCCGGTGTTGATGGTGGACGGATTGATTTGTTCGTAAACAGTATGGTTCGGTCGGTAACCACCAACGACGAAGGTTTGGCAACGGGTGTTTCTTATATTAATAAAGAAGATCGACTGGAATACGAACTGAAAGGAAAAACAGTAGTACTCGGTGCCTCTGCGTGCAGTAGTGCGCGGATATTACTGAATTCAAAATCAAAACAACATCCCAATGGTTTGGGAAATAGCAGTGATGCGGTGGGGCGGTATCTTCACGATTCGACGGGCGCTGGCCGTTCGGCGTTTGTGCCAGCGTTGATGGACCGGAAATTATACAATGAAGACGGGGTAGGCGGACTGCACGTTTATTCTCCCTGGTGGCTGGATAACAAGAAACTTGATTTTCCACGCGGATATCATATTGAACAGTGGGGTGGACTTGGCATGCCTGCGTACGGGTTTGGTTTTGACGTTGATGGAATGAATAAATATATCGGTGGAGCCGTCGGTGGATACGGCGATAAATTGCGGAAAGATGTAAAGAAATTCTTTGGGGCTACGATCGGAATGGCTGGTCGGGGGGAGTCGATTGCGAAGTGGGAAAACCGTTGTGAAATTGATGAAACAACGGTGGATCAATTCGGGATACCGGTATTGAAATTTACTTACCAATGGTCGGATTATGAAATTCTGCAAGCCAAGCACATGCAGGATACTTTTGAAGAAATTATCGATGGAATGGGTGGTATTGCCTTGGGTAGAAAGCCAGGAAAAGAAAATAACTACGGATTGTTAGATCCCGGACAGATTATTCACGAAGTGGGAACGACCCGGATGGGAGATGATCCCAAAAAATCGGTGACCAATAAATATTGTCAACTGCATGATGCCAAAAATGTTTTTGTTGTGGATGCTGGCCCTTTTACTTCACAGGCGGATAAAAATTGTACCTGGACGATTATGGCATTGGCGATGCGGACGTCGGAGTATATTGTGGCGGAGTTGAAGAAGCGGAATATTTAGGGGCGCTTTGCGGTTGAAGCGCTTTGCTTGTTGAAGCGCTTCGCTTGTTGAGTCGCTACGCTTGTTGAATTGTTTGTTTTATTTAGAAATTAGAAACGGTAAAAAATCATAAAATTTCACCCGGCCCCAAGGGGAGAATTTAAGATTTTCACCTTACTGTTATTAGCGGAAAACTCAAAACCTGCCGGCTGGCAGGCGGGCTCAAAACTCAAAACTTGTTTGTTATGGACAGAAGAAAGACGATAAAAACTTTGTTGGTTGGAACGTTGGGAGGAGCGGCGGCAGTTGGTGCGGGAAGTTGTAAAAACGAGACGTTGGACGATGGATCTGGCATGATCACCGAAGGTGGGGCGGAAGGTTTATACGGACGTACGCCGGCGGAAAAATTGTGGGATGAGGAGATCCGGAAAGCAATTTTTTTTAACGAAGCAGAGCTGGATGCCATTGCGGTACTCTGTGATATTATTTTGCCTGCTACCCAGACGGCGGGTGCTGCCACCGAGGCGAAGGTACCCGAATTTATTGAATTTATTGTTAAGGATTTGCCCGGTCATCAGTTGCCCATCCGGGGTGGATTGATGTGGTTGAATACGGAAGCAAACCGTCGGTACGGAAAGATTTTTACCGCAGTTTCTGATCCGGAACAATTGGCGATTATTGATGATATTGCCTATCCCGATCCGGAAGGTAAATATCCCGAACGAGCTCCCGGAATCTCCTTTTTCAGCAGGATGCGTAACCTGACGCTGACCGGATATTATACGACCCGGATGGGATTTGATGATTTGGGATATGTAGGGAATTATCCTAACGTATGGGATGGTGTTCCCGCAGAAGTACTGAAAGATCACGACGTGGATTACGATCCCGAATGGCTGGCCAAGTGTGTTGATCAGGAAAAGCGGATGGATACGGCAGTGTGGGATGAAGAGGGAAATTTGCTGACTTGACTGTTGGGTATAGGAACTGGTTATCACTACGTTTTCTAAAGCTACTCTTCAATTTGTAATAGGTTTAAGAAACGAATGATAAGGAATGGCAAATAAATAAGTGCAGATTCTAGGCGAACTATTTTTGCCTCAATCAAAGAAGCAAAATGGGAGTTATGCTGTGTATAATGACCATTTTGTTGATGCAGAGTGAGGCAAAAAGAGGAAGTATAGAATCG
>CAKZUV010000159.1 GCA_937921555.1 uncultured Saprospiraceae bacterium | reverse complement strand
ACCGGGACGGTAGAAAACAAGCGTGGAGCGATTGTAAGTCATTCTTTATAGCATGCAGATTGCGATGAAACGCTGAAAAATCAAAACTCCCTTTTGGGATGATTTTGATGCCCCGTACCCTTGGGTCGGGGTAGTTCACTTAGTAGCTTTGATCGCCGTCCCGCAGCAAAGATTCAAATTGTTTTTCGGGAAAATTTACACTGACAACTAGACTTTATTCCAGAATGTTTTGTAGAGATACCAAATAGATATTTTTGATCAGATTGAGGCTCCTTTTAGAGTGCATAGCCTAGCTATGGGCGATAAAAAAGCCGAAAAGATGGACAAAAAGATCATTTGGGAGCATACAAATTATTTTGGAATAAAGTCTACTATCTACGTTGATTATGACAAATGAAACTTCCGTAAAGGCCATCAATCATCTGGGATATCAAAATCCACCGGATGATATCGCTGCGCTGATTAATGCAGCTCCTACACCGGGAGCTAGTCTGAGTCCGTCAGGAGCATGGATGCTTTTACTGGAAAAACCGAATATGCCGTCTATTGAAGAAGTTGCACAACCAGAACTCCGACTGGCAGGCATCAGAATCAATCCCAGAACCAACGGTTCCAGTCGCCCTTTTTATTATAACGGATTTAAAATAAAATCATTACAAAGCTTTACCGAAAAAGCCGTAAAGGGTTTGCCGGATCATCTTAAAATTGAGAACGTCAGCTGGTCTCCCCGGGGTGATAAAATCGCATTTACTAATACGATTGCGACGGGACTCGAACTTTGGCTGATTGATCTGGCCACGGCTACTGCTAAAAAGATGACTGCAGCCATTGTCAATGATGCAATTTCCGGGTTACCATACCGCTGGTTTTCCGATGGTAAAATGATTCTCTACAAGGCGATAGTCGATAACCGGGAGCAGGCACCCGTTGCTAATCCCGTTCCTTTTGGACCTGTAATTCAGGAAAATAAAGAACGTATGGCTCCGGTTCGTACTTATCAGGATTTACTTAAAAATAAACACGACGAAGCCCTTTTTTCCTATTACACAACTTCGCAACTCAAAACGGTGGATCTGCAAACGGGGGCGCAGGCCAACTTTGGAACGCCAGCTATCATCAGCAATTTACAGACAAGTCCCGATGGTAATTATGTGTTGGTGACGACTATACAATCTCCGTTTTCGTATGTAGTCCCTTATGCGAGATTTGCCACACAAATCAGTATCGTAGATCGTCGGGGACAGCAGGTAAAAAAAATAGCGGATATTCCTTCTTCCGAAGATATTCCCAAAGGATTCGGTGCGGTGCGTAAGGGACCCCGTTCTTTTAGCTGGCGGGCAGATCAGCCAGCGATACTGATTTGGGTAGAAGCTCAGGATGAGGGTGATCCAAAAAACGAAGCTGCTATTAGGGACCAGATGTACGTTTTAGAAGCGCCTTTTACAAAAAATGAAAAACCGCTTATTCAATTTCAGCTTCGGTACGGAGGTATAGATTGGGGGCGCGGTGATTTGGCAATTTGTTACGAATGGTGGTGGCCCAACCGCCAGTTGGTTACCAGTCGCTGGCAGCCCGATCATCCGGAAAAAGGAAAAGAAATTTTATCTGACCGCAGCTGGGAAGATTCTTACAATGATCCCGGTGAATTTGTAACGAAGAGAAACGCCAACGGCAGAAGTATTTTATTAGAAAATGACGGACGACTTTACCTGAGAGGACAAGGTGCTTCGGCGGAAGGTAACCGGCCTTTTGTGGATACTTTTGATTTGAAAAATAAAAAAACGATACGCTTGTGGCGTTCGGAAGCACCTTACTACGAACGGGCTGTTTCTTTAAAACAGATTTTGGATAATAAAATTCTGACCGCCCGCGAATCAAACGACGAGCCACTCAATTATTTTTTCCGAAATCTGGAAACCGGAAAACTGACCCAGATTACTCATTTTGAAAATCCGTATAAAATCCTGCAATCGGTAAAAAAAGAACTCATCAAATATAAACGGGCAGATGGAGTGGATTTGACGGCTACCTTATATACACCACCGGATTACGATTCGTCGAAGGACGGAAGATTACCCGTTCTGATGTGGGCCTATCCCCGTGAATATAAGAGTGCGGCGGCGGCGGGACAAGTAAAAGATTCTCCGTACGAATTTATCCGGATTGGGTGGTTTTCCCCTATCTTTTGGGTGACGCAGGGATACGCGGTACTGGATGATTTCAGTATGCCCATTGTAGGTGAAGGCGAAGAAGAACCGAACGAAACTTTTATTGAGCAACTCGTCATGGACGCGGAAGCTGCCGTTAAAGCGATCGTAGAACGTGGCGTGGCGGACCCCAAAAGACTGGCCGTCGGAGGACATTCTTACGGCGCTTTTATGACCGCCAATCTACTGGCACATTCGGATATGTTTGCTGCGGGAATTGCACGTAGCGGTGCGTATAACCGTACGCTGACGCCCTACGGATTTCAGTCGGAAGAAAGAACATTCTGGGAGGCTCCGGAAACTTATTTTAAGATGTCTCCTTTTATGCACGCTGATAATATCAAGACGCCTTTGTTGCTGATCCACGGAGATGCGGATAATAATTCCGGGACTTATCCGATGCAAAGTGAGCGGTTTTACGCGGCGCTGAAAGGACAGGGCGCCCCCGTCAGATTGGTGATGTTGCCGCACGAAAGTCATAGTTACCGGGCAAAAGAATCGGTGATGCACATGTTGTGGGAAATGGATTGCTGGTTGAAAAGGCACGTGTAAAGTCTCTACGATTTCCGGAAAAATGCGCCGATATATTTTTCAAAATCAGATGCGGACATCAGCTGTAAAAAATCGTCCGTACGGTCCGGTTTGATCTTTACGATCCAGCCGAGATTATACGGTGACTGGTTGATCAATGTGGGGTTGTCTACTAAAGATTCGTTGATTTCTACCACGGTTCCTGCTATCGGCAAAGAGATTTCGTTGGCCATTTTATCTGATTCGGTTACCGCAAAAATGGCATCTTTTTCAAAATGATCGTTTATCTTTGGTAACTCAATATAGCTGATGGTCCCCGCTGCCTTTTGCGCAAAATCGGATAAGCCGATTAGCAGCAAATCAGGGTGGTCACCGGAAACGGGGCAGGCCCATTCCATGTTTTCGGAGTACCGGGCAGTGGCAGCAATCTGGCGCATATTTAAATATTTATACAGCTTCAAATAAAAAACCATGGGAAAGATACTAACAAAATTATCCACACCGCTGAAAAATTTCATTCAGGAACAGCAGATGTTTTTTGTGGCGACCGCTCCGGCGGATGGGAAAGTTAATCTGTCTCCAAAGGGAATGGACAGTTTCCGGGTGATGGGAGACAATCGGGTGATCTGGCTGAACCTGACGGGCAGCGGCAATGAAACGGCAGCGCACGTACTCGAAAATAAACGGATGACGATTATGTTTTGCGCTTTTAAAGGCAATCCGCTGATTTTACGCTTATACGGGACCGCTAAATTTTATCAGCCGGAAGATGCGGAATGGGACTCACTGGCGGGACACTTCCCCGCTTATGATGGTCGCCGTCAGATTTTTGAAATGAACATTGAATCTGTACAAACTTCCTGCGGTTACGCCGTGCCACTATACGAGTTTCAG
>CAKZUV010000158.1 GCA_937921555.1 uncultured Saprospiraceae bacterium | reverse complement strand
GTCCAGACCAGTACCTTCAGGCCCCGCCGGTGTGCGTCGTCCACCAGTTCCTGGCTGATAAATTCTCCGCAAACATTCAGATAATCCGCCTGAACCGTTTCGGCGATGGCCGCCAGATCCGCCGGAATACAAGAGATCAGACATCCGATTGAAGCTGCCGGCGATAGCTTTTTAAAGTCCAGTAGTTCCGGGTGATTAAACGAAGAAATCACAAAACGATCCAGCGGATAACGCCCCGATTTCACGTACCGGTCTACGATTCTAAAAACCGGGGCGGCCGTACCAGGCCCTTTCAGTTCGATGTTGACAGCTACCTGATTATCAATCAGATCGAGTACTTCTTCTAAAGTAGGAATTTGCTGTCCCTGTCCCGCGTCGAGGGCGCGTAACTCATCGAAAGTTTTGTCCATCAAGTGTCCACGGCCATTGGTGCAACGCTCCAGCCGGTGATCGTGAAAAACCACGACTTCTCCGGTTTTACAAATATACACATCTAACTCGACCATTTCAGCGATTGGGATGGCTTTTTTAAATGAAAGTAAGGTGTTCTCAGGGGCGTAGCCCATGGCACCACGGTGTCCTATTCTGATCATACGGTTGGTTGATTTTTAGAAAATTTACTGATAAGCCCGGCGGTGATCAGGGCCAGAAGCCCTCCGGGAAATATAAGGGTGCCAAAGGCATTGAGCACTGTCGTTTTCCAGGAAAATATAGTGGGTAGGGTACGCTCCATTCCCTCCATTGCCTGGTAAATTTCATCTTCAGAATTACCCATTTTCGTCATGATATCTGCCGTACTGGCTTTGGTGATTTCAATGAAATTGGTCATGGCAGCAGAAGAGGCTTCGACGTATAATTTGAATCCAATAGCATACAAAAAATTAAATACCGTGTAGGCTACCATACAAACCAAAAATGCCTCCCCAAAACGGATAGAACCATCCAGGGCTGCTTTTTCTTTCCGGCAGGCCAGGATCATAAATGCAATGATAAATAGCGAAGAAATAATAATGGAGGGAATGGGGCGATAAACCAGATTTGGAGCGACATGGTCACCAATCACTATCCAGGTCATGTACAGGGCACCCGCGAGTATTCCGAAAATAAGTCCGTTTTTCATAAGCTGAATCTATCTTTGAGAGCGAATCCAAAAAGGAAGGCTCCGTTTAATAATATGAATTGAATCAAGTTTGTGTGGATTATAGGTTTTGCGTTCCCACCGCAGAATATGCTCACCGTCCGGCAAACTATCGGTTGGAAAATAACACTGTATGCCCTTTTCTCCTAAATTAGGATGTGTGAATAATTTGCAAGTTAATTGATCCTGATAGGGACGGTCGTCGATGTAAATTTGGTTGGCATCCAGGAGGGCATTTTTTATAGCTAGAATTTTTCCGTTAACGTAGTCATCGCGGTAGGCGGCCCAATATTTTCGGACACTGTCCCGGCTGGCCTCGTATTTATTGGTCGGTATCCGTTCTCTGTCTCCGTATTTTCCGCTTTTAAATCCTACTGAGAAACCTTCTGCGGCACCATTTTCTGACTTGGAAAGTTTTGGTTTGGGTAATTCTCCCGCTTTGCGGGCGGCGCGTTCTGCCCGGCGAAGTTTTAGTAATTCTGCCCCTTCGGTTTTATTGATAAATTGCAAAACGGTATCTTCCACTACGTAGTCAAAAAACACATGTTGAAATCCGTATTCGTTCAGTGGTGTAAGATTATATTTATAACGTAATAAATTGAAGTCTTCTTTGTGAAATGGAAAAAATAGTTTTCCGTTGGAATGGGTAATTTCAGATTCAGCGAGACTCACTTCTTTGATGGTAATGCGTTTAATATCATCCGGAGAATGGTAGTGCTGGTAGCGCAGGTCATCGTAATAATTTGATTTGATAATCTCCGGCGAGGCCGCGTAATAGTTTTTGCCGATTGAATCGCGGCTGGGATAAAAGGCATTATTTTCCAAATAAAAACCCGGTATAAAAAACAGCACCAAAATGACGTAGGGTACCGAAAACCAAAAAAGCCGCCGGGTATATTTATAGTCAAAAAAATTAAATAACAACGGACGGTATAAAAAAGACAGCGTCGTGTAAGAATAAAAACGGTAAATAAATCCGTAAACTTTGGCAAATGCATCGCTGCGTACTTTCTTAATACTGCCGATGGTCAGAAAGTCAATCAAAACTACAAACCCCAGAATCAGATAAATGATGATCAGAATAATTCCCAGATTATCCCAACCAAAATCAGAGAGATAACCGGTCAGTTCTCCCAGCAAAATAAGATGAACCAGCACCATCACACCAGACAGGAAAATAAAAAACAGTAAAAAGGTATAAGCAAAAATAACGCTGCAGACTTTCTCCAGTTTTTCAATATAATGATCAAAACGGCCCACTCGTCGTTCGAGATAGTCCTCAAAAATTTCGTTGTATCCCAACGTTTTATAATCAATCTCCCCGGAAACGTACCGCAGCCCAATCGCTCCGATCCACAGTCCTCTCAAAACAACGTGAATGAGCAGATTGATAAAAAATATGCTCCACGCAGCTTTCAGCAGACCGTAAAATCCCGCCAGCAAAAATAACATCCCGCCTACTTCATCCGGCATGTGGGAGCCTATGTAGGCAGAAAATCGCATTAATAGATACCGGCTCTCCCAAATTCCAAACAAGGCAAAACCCGAAACGAGCAATTCCAGTTGCCAGCTTTCCTGCTGCAATAATTCCAGCCAGTCCGAAAAACTTACCTTCTTTTTTATTTCTTTTTCTGGTGTTTCCATTCTTATGTTTTTAGTTTTCAAATATGCGCTGACATCGTAAAATCCGGATTTACAGGTTTCAATAAAAGCCGAAAAACCGTCTCCTCGTAGTAATAACGTATCGATAATGACTGATTACCAACCCCAATTATTCCACATCATATCGCTTATCCAAACTCCATAATTCCGGAAATTTTGGATGAATCGTCCGGTAAAAATCGTTGATTACCTTAAAATCTTCGGCGACGTTTCCCGTCGGGTGAAGCACCCCTCCGACGCCGCTTTTTTTATGTTTAAAATCCAGATAGCCGAAAGTGATCGGGACGCCAGCCCCCACGGCCGTATGATAAAAACCCATTTTCCACTCCGTTCGCAGACCTCGTGTGCCTTCGGGCGTTACGGCCACGGCAATCCGGTCGTATTTTTTAAAAATATCAATCATACTTTCTACGTAGCTTTTTCGGGGCTGTCCCGGCTGTTTGGGGCGCCGGTCGATGGGAATCGCTCCGATTGGTTTGGTGATCAGACCAAAAGGAAACTTAGTCCAGTTATCCTTTATGGTAAACCGTACGGGAACCTTGAGTGCCCAGAAAGTGAGCATCATAAAGTAAAAATCCCAGTTGGAGGTATGCGGAGCCGCAATCATCACCGAACGGTCTGCTTCCCTGGGAATAACCGGATCCATGGTCCAACCATGTAGTTTTAAAATAAAGGCAGCGATTTTGCTCATTTCATTCAGGTATTTAAATGGTTAAGGTAGGAATTGTTTTTTTAATGGCCAACTATGAAGACTAGTTGTCAAAATCTTCCCTAAATAAATTCCGGTCTTAGATGGATTATTGGTAATTTTACCCATCGAGTATCTTTTTTTGCTAATTCTAAAAAAATAAAAATACCCAATTCACCAATCCTGAGCATTTGAAAGTATCATTAAAAAAAATATTATTTCTCTTCTTCTTTTTTCTGCAGATTTACTCAGCGGAAGCGACCCACATTGTCGGAGGAGAAATAACGTATACTTGCCTGGGAAATAACCAGTATGAGATCATTCTGACGGTATTCCGCGATTGCATCAATGGCAATCCCAATGCTTATTTTGACAATCCGGCCTCCATCGGTATTTTTGATAATAATAATGATCTGGTTACTTCTGTCGGACAGAACGGCGAGCTGCGGATCGAATTGATGAACGATGATACCCTCAATCCGGTACTCACTAATCCCTGTCTGGTCGTCCCGCCCGATGTTTGTGTTCATACATCTACATACCGTTCGGTGGTAGACCTGCCTTTTCGCCCAGGTGGTTATCAACTGGCCTACCAGCGTTGTTGCCGTAACCAGACCATTGTCAATATCATAGAGCCTCTGGCTTCTGGTGCTACTTACGGAGTTACGATTACCGAAGAGGCGTTATTAAATTGTAATTCCAGTGCTAAATTTAAAGAATGGCCGCCGCTTTATATTTGTGTAAACGAACCTATATTCTTTGATCAAAGCGCCATTGATACCGACAATGACTCTATTGTTTATCAACTTTGTGCGCCGCTGCTGGGGGCCAGCCCGGATTTTCCTTTTCCACAACCTCCCAATGCGCCACCTTATGAGATTGTCAACTGGATTTCGCCGCCCTACGGTGTTGATAATATGCTGAATGGATTCGGCGGTGGTGCTCCGCTGGCCATTGATTCGGAAACGGGACTGTTGACTGGGTTGCCAAATACAATTGGTCAGTTTGTCGTGGGAATTTGTCTGGAAGAATACCGGGACGGTGATATTATTTCGACCACCCGCCGGGATTTTCAGTACAACGTGGGCGTTTGCGGAGAGACCGTTTCCTCCTTTTTTACACCCGAAGTAATCTGTAATGAACAACTCGTGGTGTCTCTTGATAATCAGAGTGCTAATGCCGATCAGTTCTTGTGGTTCTTTAATGATCCTCTGAATCCGGACGCTTTTTCTACCGAAGAAAATCCTACCTACGTGTACAGTGATACGGGAACCTATCAGATTATGCTGATTGCCGAACCTGGTAATCCCTGTGTGGATACTTTTTTTCAGACCATTTCGGTCCAGTTGCCGTCCATTACGGCGGGCATTGACGTAGCTTTCGGAAATTGTCTTAACGGTCAGGAAATCATTGTAACTGATCTGTCTACCGACGACGTTGGTACGGTGACAGCCTGGGAATGGATACTGAGTCTTAACAATATTCCGCTGGATACCCTCACCGAGCAAAATCCGGTTTTTCAGCTGACCGAAAGTGGAATTTACCGGCTTCGACTGACCGCTATCTCTTCGACGGGTTGCGTCAGTACCACGGAAGAAACCCTGAACGTGATCGTGGTAGACGAGGTTATCGAAAACGATTTTTTACAACTCTGTGCCGGGGGTGAGGTGGGCCTGAACAGTATATTTAATCCCGACTATATTTATGAGTGGACGCCAGTCGCTTCGCTCGATAATGCCGGAGTTCCCAACCCTCGGGCCAGCCCCACGGAAACGACCACCTATCGGGCCACCGTCAGTGACACCACCGGTGTTTGCTCCAGCGAACTGGAAGTCACCGTCTTCGTTCCGTCTCCGATTGAACTGGACCGGATCAGAGATACGGTAACCTGTGCTACGGATATTACCCTTACGGCCAGTTCCGCGCAGGCCGATCAGTATATCTGGAGTGATGACCCCGATTTTGATAATATTATCGGAGAAACGCAGAATTTAGTGGTGACGCCCATTGGTTCTCAAACCTATCATTTATTGGTTCGGGACAGTTTTGGTTGTGCGCTTTTTGACAGTGTCCGGGTAACCGGTTTGGGTATCAACGCAGAGGTGAGTGGTCTTACGCTGCTATGCGAGGGGCAGTTTACCAGAATAGAGGCGGAGAATCTGGACCCGGTGGATACCCTTTCTTACCGCTGGTTTCCGGAGGAATATATTTTGCAGGACGGGATGACCAGCCGACCGATCATCGAACGGCTGGATCCGGGAACGTATTTTATTAAAGTAGAAATGACCAACCAGTTTAATTGTACGAGGATTGACAGCGTAGAAGTAGGGATTCTGGATACAATGCCTGCCTTGAGTGCTTTTTCGTTTAGTCAGTGTTCTGGTTATACGATTGATTTTTTTAATAATAATGCCAATGGTCCGTATTTTGTCTGGGATTTTGGTGATCCCGCCCAGCCGGGAGTAACTTCGACCGAATTTGAACCCAGTTATACGTATCCTGGACCGGGTGAATATCTCGTGAGACTATATTACAACAATCCTGTTTCCTGTGCAGATACACTGTTTTTGCCTGTCACCGTAACAGAACCGGGAATCAATCTGGGATTTACACCCGAATTTATCACTTGCACGGACAGTGCGACGGTAGTCTTTAACAATACCTCTGCTAATTCGCAGGGAATGATTACGAATTATGACTGGAGCTTTAGCAACGGCGAAACGAGCACCGAAGAAAATCCGGTGATTGTTTTTGACGAAGCAAATACTTATTCGGCCCGGTTGATAGTCCGTTCTGACAATGGGTGCGCGGATACGCTGGAGCAAAGTTTTCTGATTCCATTGGTTACCGAAAGTATTCAGGATAGTTTGCTGATCTGTTTGGGAGACACGGTATTTGCCAATCCAGATTTTAATCCCGATTATATTTATAGCTGGAGTCCCGCCTCGGAAGTTTCGGATCCGTCCGCTCCGAATCCGGTAATAGGACCCACCACCAGTACCATTTATAACATTACGGTAACCTCGGCGGAAGAATCCAGTTGTACCATTACCGAAACCCTGGTCGTTACCGTACCACCGGCACTCGTGCTGGAAGCTTCGGAAGATCAGCAAACCTGCGGCGACACGGTTGTGTTAACCGCCAGTACCAATATTCCCGTTGATTTTCTCTGGTCTTCGACGCCAAATTTTGGTCTGCCGTTGTCCACCGATTCGAGTTTTTCGGTTCGACCGTCTTTTTTTGGCACCTATTTTCTGAGAGCCACGGATGCGGCGGGTTGTCAGAAGCAGGATACGATTCTGGTGACTAACAATGGAATCAATGCTATTACCAACGGGCAAAGTATCTGCCGGAATGAAACTGTCCAGTTGGGTGTAACGAATTTGCTGCCGGGTATTCCGCTGACTTACGAATGGAGTCCTGTCACCTCCATCATCGGGTCGAGTACCGAAGATACCATTTTGGTTAGTCCGGAAAACTCGACGGTGTATACGGTGTTTATGGAGAATCAATTTGGTTGCACCGCTACCCGTAATGCGACTGTAACGGTAGTGGACAATAACCAATCGGTGGAAATTACAGCGGATAAAGATACCCTGTTTGCGGGGCAGACTATTCAGCTGAACGCCTTTCCAGCCTTACCGGGAAGCTTCGAATGGAGCGGAGATTCGACCCTGAGTGCCCTGAACATAGATAATCCTACGGCCCAACCCATCGGGGATCAGACTTATTCCGTGGTAGTCACGGATGAAAATGGCTGTACTGCTACGGCTTCTATCCGGGTGACGGTGGTGACGCCTGATTGTGATTTGCCTTATGTTTTCTTTCCTAATTCTTTTAGTCCGAACGGAGACGGCGAAAACGATGAGCTGAGATTATACGGTGTCCCGATTGAATCTGCTTACTGGGCTATCTTTAATCGTTGGGGTGAAAAGGTATTTGAGACGAATGATCTGAATGGCGCCTGGGATGGCCGTTATAAAGGAGAATTGCTGGCGCCCGATGTTTATGGTTATTATCTGGAAGTGGATTGTCTGGGAGAGGGGAACTTGCGGACGCGGGGAAACGTTACGTTGATCAGGTGAGAAATTCCGGACTTTTGTTTTGAGTGAGATTTTTCAAGACTATTTGTGGTCAGCAGGGAAGC
>CAKZUV010000157.1 GCA_937921555.1 uncultured Saprospiraceae bacterium | reverse complement strand
TGCTGGAAGTAGTGGGCGTGGCATCTATTCTGCCTTTTATGCAACTGATGGCCGAACCGGACGCCATCCAGAAAAGCAGATGGCTGGACGCTATTTATCGTTTTTTCAAGTTTGAAAGTTTGCGACAGATGTTGATTTACTCTGGTATAGGCATTATCGCGCTCATTGGCGTGACCAATCTTTTTTCAATTTTTACGACCTGGCTGCGTTATAAATTTTCGTGGGAAATTGCTCACCAGCTGAGTGTCCGGTTGTTGCGTACGTACATTCATAAACCGTATAATTTTTATCTGGATAATAATTCTTCCAAAATCAAAACTTATATCATTAGCGAGGTTGGTAGCCTGACGGGCGGAGTAATCGTTCCCATCATTGAAATTTTTTCCCGACTATTTATGTCAATCGTAATTTTGTCCATGCTGGTTATTGTCGATCCGAAGGTAGCCGTGGTGACGTTTGGTTGTCTGGGCGGCGCATATTTGATTATTTACCTTTCCCAAAAAAATTATTTAAAGAGAATTGGTATTCTCCGAATTAATATGAATCTGCTGCGCTATCAGAGTCTGCAGGAATTATTACAGGGTATTAAGACTGTTATGGTTTACAATAAAAGAGAATTTTTTTATAACCGTTATCAGCACGCTTCGTGGGAATTTTCCAATATTCAACCCAAATACAATCTGTTACTGGCCATTCCCCGCAGCGTGCTGGAATTTTTAGCTTTCGGTAGTATTCTCGGGGTCACGGTCTATATTTACACGGATTCGGGTAATATTCAATCGGCCATTCCCCGGCTGAGTTTATACGCAGTCGCAGGATATCGTCTGCTGCCGGCGATGCAGAAGATTTTTACGGCTCTGGCCAAACTGCGACATAACTACCCGATTATTGATAAGCTCCACGGTGATTTGAAAAAAAGTCACGAAGATTATAAAATGGCGGAAACCGTAAAGCCCTTGCCATTTAAGCATCAAATTTCCCTGGATGATATTAGTTTCAGATACGAAACTTCCACCCGTCCGGTTATTGACCAACTGACGATTGATATAAAAAAAGGAGAAACCGTTGCGTTTATCGGCTCCACCGGGTCGGGAAAAACAACGCTCGTGGATTTAATTGCAGGTTTATTACAAACCACTCAGGGAAAAATCTATATCGACGAAGAACCGCTCAACGCAGCCAGTGCCAGAGCATGGCAGGCAAATATTTCCTACGTTCCACAGGAAGTTTTTCTCTTTGACGATAGCGTAACGAGCAATATTACGCTGGGTGTACACGGCGAAGCAGCAGATCAGCGGCAACTGGAAAGTGCAACAAAACTGGCGGACATTTATGAATTTATCTCCGGGGAATTACCGGATGGTTTTGCTACCAAAATCGGAGAAAACGGTGTGCGGTTAAGTGGTGGTCAGCGGCAACGACTCGGTTTGGCCAGAGCACTTTATAAAAATCCTTCCGTGTTAATTTTAGATGAAGCCACGAGCGCACTGGATAGTATTACCGAAAAAAGTATTATTGAGTCTCTGCAAAAATTACCGCAGGATCTCACCACTATAATTATTGCTCACCGACTTTCTACCGTCAAACACGCAGACTGTATTTACATTCTGGACGAAGGAAAAATAATCGCCAGAGGGACTTACGATTCGCTCATTGATTCTAATAAATCCTTCCAGACGATGGTAAACCTTTCTTAAACATCTATTAATGAAACGATCACTCAAACAAACAATTACTTTATTTCTTTTTGGTTTTTTCTTACTCCTTGCCGGAAAAACAGAAGCACACGCTCCCGATCAGAGTTACCTTTATTTGAGAATTTATAAAGAATCCATCGCCGGACGTTTTGAGATGACGGCCAAAGACATGAACAAAGCCATGGGGCTCAATCTTCCCGACCGGCTGACCATGGAAATCATCCAGCCGCATCTGGAAACCATTTATACTTATCTGAAAAACAGATCTGATTTTAAGGCGGACACGGGCACTCCTTACACGGTGCGTTTCGTAGAACCAACCGTTTTGAGTCTCAAGGAAATGGAGGATTTTGTACGTTTTCACTTTGAACTGGACGGCGTGGATGTGGTTCCCGAAAATCTGGAAATACTTTACAATGTGCTCTTCGATAAAGATCCGAGACACCGTGGTTTGCTGATTATAGAATACAACTGGAAACTGGGCGTCGTCGATAACGAAGCGCTGTTTTCTAACGTTTACAGTCCGGAAAATACGCAGCAGACGTTGTCGCTGGCAGAAGCGTCTATCTGGAAAGGATTCGTTGCGCTGGTAAAACTTGGTGTCTGGCATATCTGGATTGGACTGGATCATATTCTGTTTATCGTGGCATTGATTCTCCCGGCGGTGGTCCGCAGAAAAGAGGACGAATTTGTTCCGCTTTCTTTATCCACTGCCCGTGATGGCTGGCATCCGGTAGAACGATTTAAACCAGCCTTTTTTTACATTTTGAAAATAATTACCTTCTTTACCATCGCCCACTCCATTACGCTGGCACTGGCAGCACTGGACATTATCAATCTGCCTTCCTGGCTCGTTGAGTCGATCATTGCTTTTTCGATTGCCTTGGCGGCCTTACATAACATTAAGCCACTCATCAAAGGAAAAGAATGGTTGATTGCATTTGGTTTCGGACTCTTTCACGGGTTTGGTTTCGCGAGTGTTTTGGGTGAAAAAGGATTAAGTGGAGATTACATGATTTTATCTTTACTGGGCTTTAATCTTGGGGTAGAAATTGGTCAGGTATTAATTATCTGTATGATTTTCCCGATCCTCTTTTTGATTCGACGATTAAAAATTTATCCCGCAGTGATTAAATACGGATCCATTGTTTTAATATTTATTGCGTTGTACTGGTTTGTGGAGCGAGTTTTTGGGATAGAATTGGCGTGGGGGGCGTATTTGGGATTGTAGAGAAGGTAGTGATTGTGTTGTTTAGGGATTTATTTGTTTAACCTGCGTTGGCAGGCAAATCGTTTGATTAGTGGGTGTGTTGCGAAAAATCAGATAGTATTTTTTTAACAAAAACATATTTAAAATTCCGTCAAAAAAATTCGTAAATTTCAAAAAATGGCGAACGAAAAAGATCAGCAAAACAAACCATCTTTGCTGGGACAGTGGAAAAATCGAAAACAGAAAACGAATGCGCCCAATGATATTACTGCCAGATCGGTAACGGATCAAACCGTACCTTCTGCCGGGCAACAGCGGCTTTGGTTTTTGCAGCAACGGTATCCTGACAACCCTTTTTATCAGTATGCGCACCTCTACAAAATCACTGGTCCGCTAAACCCGGAGCTACTGATCCAAAGTTTTCAATCACTGGTCGATCGCCACGAAATTCTGCGAAGTAATTTTAAATCAGAAAATGATCGCATCGTAGTGACGCTCCGCGATCAAGCCGTGATTCCTTCTGAAATTGTGGACCTGACGAATCTTGTCGATTCCGAAAAAAAAGAAGAAATCGACCGGCTTACGACCGCTTTTGTTCAACGGACTTTTTCACTGAAAAAGGATTTACTGCTCCGGATTTTATTGATAAAAGTTACGCCAACGGAACACCATCTGATCCTTTCGATCCACCACATCATCGGGGACCGGGCTTCGCTGATTATCCTCAACGAAGAAGTATTTCGAGATTATAAAAAACTTTCGCAGAGCCAATCCACAGAACGTCTGCCGGAAAAAATTCAGTACCTTGACTACGCCCTTTGGCAAAAAGAAAAAAAGAGCCATCAACTGGATGTTGATTACTGGACCAAACAACTGGCAGGAGATTTGCCGATCCTTGGATTGCCGTTCGATCATCCAAGACCTAAAATTTCAACTTACCGGGGTGCCACTTTAACCCATAAATTATCGCCCGTACTTTCTGAAAAAATTCAAAAGTTAGCCGGTCAACTGGAAGTAACACCTTACGTTTTATTGCTTTCTGCTTTTAAAATATTATTGTTTCGATATACCCATCAGACCGATATCCTGATCGGAACACCCTTCAGTAACCGCGATAAAACGGTACTGGAAAAAATGATCGGCTTTTTTAATGAAACACTGGTTATTCGCTCCCAATTATCAGATAATCAGTCGTTTAGTGACTTAACCAAAGAAGTAAAAGAAACAACACTCGCGGCACTGGCTCATAAAAACATGCCTTTTGAGGAACTCGTCCGAACGTTACAGCCAGAACGCCACGACCAGATAAATCCGATCTTTCAAGCTATGTTTCTGTATAATAATGTAGCAGAAATTCCGGCTTCCGGTCTGGATATAAAGATTGAAGATGAAACGATTGATCTGGGTGTTTCAAAATTTGACATCACCCTGTTTGTCAACGAAAAAAAGACGCATCTTGAAACGACAATCGAGTACACCACGGATTTATTTTCGGCACAAACCGTGGAGCAAATGCTCGGACATTTAGAAAATATCCTGACAACAGTCCTTAAAAATCCAGCCATAAATATTACCCGGATTCCGGTACTTTCCGAAACGGAAGAAAACCTGATCACCCGCGAATGGAATCAGACACAACAGGAAATGCCCGCTTACCCATCTATCCACCAGGTAATTGCGGAGGCAGCCAAAAATAACCCGGACGCACCGGCGGTAGTTTTTGAAAACGATCAGCTCACTTACCAGCAACTCGACACGCAGTCAGATCAAGTCGCTCAATTGCTTCTAAAAAATGGCGTAAAAAAAGACCAGCCCGTCGGATTACTGGCCGACCGGAGTGTGGAGATGATCGTCGGAATTTTAGGTATCCTGAAAGCCGGAAGTGCGTACCTTCCACTCGACCCCGCCTACCCCACCGAACGGCTTGAATACATGATTCGGGATGCCGGCGTGGCCATCCTTTTAGCTCAGGATCATTTACTGGCAGACCAAAAAAATGACCAGATTACCAAAATTGGTTTTACGGAAGCAAGGCAAATTGTAAAAGATACCTACGTTGATTTGCCCGCTGTACAACCAGAGCAAATGGCATATCTGATTTACACGTCGGGTAGTACAGGCCAACCAAAAGGTGTCCCCATTTCTCATAAAAACTTATTGCATTCTACGCTGGCGCGGTTTTCTTTTTATCCAAAAAACCTATCTGCATTTCTACTGTTATCTTCCTTTTCTTTTGATAGTTCCATTGTTGGAATTTTCTGGACATTGTGTGCCGGTGGCAAATTGGTTTTACCGCCCCGGCGGATTGAACAGGACATGGAGCTTCTGAGTTCTTTGATTGAAAAACATCAAATTAGTCACACCTTACTTTTACCTTCTTTGTATTCGATGGTGTTAGAACACGCAGCTGCGGACCGGCTAACCTCGTTGCGCAATGTCATGGTGGCGGGAGAAGCCTGTCCGGTATCACTCGCAGCAAAGCATTATAAAAAATTACCAGCTACCGAATTATACAACGAATACGGTCCGACCGAAGCGAGTGTCTGGTGTATTGCGCACAAAATTCGTCCGCAGGAAAAACAATACATTCCCATCGGAAAAGCCATTCCCAATACAGAAATCTATATCCTTGACAAATACCAGCAACCAGTCCCCGTCGGCGTCGCCGGAGAAATATACGTAGGTGGTCCCGGCTTATCCAAAGGCTATCTTGGTCGCCCGGAATTGACGGAATCCCGTTTTGCCTCCCACCCTTTTAAACCGGAAGAATTGGTTTACAGAACGGGAGATTTGGCCCGTTACCACGCGGATGGATTGATCGAATTTATGGGCCGGGTAGATCAGCAGGTAAAGATCAGAGGATTTCGGGTAGAACCGGAAGAGATTCAGAAAATAATGTTGGAAAGTAAGGCCGTAAAAGAAGCTTTGGTAGTTGTCACTGAAAAAGAATCAGGAAACGCCAAACAACTCGTTGCCTATTTTACGCCGTACGAAGATGGGAATCCGGCACAGTTAAAACAGTTTCTGACGGGTCGGTTACCCAATTATATGGTACCCGCTTTCATCACTTCACTGGAGGAATTTCCGCGCCTGCCCAACGGAAAAATTGACCGAAAAAAACTGCCACCTCCTACCGCGCCTGCTGGTACTGACCAGCATTATACGGCGCCGAACACACCACTGGAAAAGCAGCTCACTGAAATCTGGGAATCGGTTTTAGGAGTTGACTCAATAGGGATTCACGATAACTTTTTTGCAGTTGGCGGAGATTCTATTCTGAGTATTCAGTTGGTATCCAAAGCGCGGGCGGCGGGTATTTCTTTACGCCCCAATCAATTGTTTGAACACCAGTCCGTAGCGGCGCTGGCGAATAGTATCGACCAGGAAAAATTATCATCTCCACAAGTTGAGGTGGTTGAAATATCTCCGATAGATAATCCGACGGAGGCACCTTTGTCCTATTTACAAAATGCTTTTTTATTTAATCACCAGAGAAGTCAGGAAGATCAGGGACAGTTATATCTGGAATTTGAAATCAGCGGATCGCTGGATATCCCGACTTTCCAAAAAGCGTGGATGGATAGCAGCAACCGCCACGACGCGATGCGCGCAAAGATCCAAACAGATCCGGGAGAACATCCTAAACAAGTCATTTCCGAACACGTAACATTCGACTGGCAGATTCTCGACTGGTCGGAATATCCGGAAGCCGAGCAACAAATAAAGCTGGCCGAATTTCAGACAAAAGAAAAAAACATCCATTTAAGTTTGTCCGATGCGCCTGTCTCCCGGATGAGTCTGATCCGAATGAGTGACCAAAAAAATATTTTAAGCTGGGTCTGCCATCACATTTTTCTGGATGGATGGTCCTGCGGAATTATGCTAAAAGATGCGCTTCACTTTTACGAAGGCCGACGAAAGGGACAGCCTCTGCCCCTGGCTCCCATCCCCAATTATCCCGCTTTTCTGGAATGGCAGAAAAAACAGGACAATCAATCTGCCAAGGCATACTGGCGCCGGGAAATGGAGGATTTTAGTCACCCTCTGCTATTCAAAACAAAAGAATCAGAAAAAACAACCGCACCAGTTTACAAAGACAAAACCCTCATTCTTTCAGCAACAGAAAGCAACGCCCTAAGAGCGTACTGTCAGAAAAACGAGATTGCGTTAAGCGCTTTATTTCAGGGACTTTGGGCAATATTACTGGGAAATTATTTTCAGACCACCGACGTTCTGTACGGAGTAACCGTGAGCGGTCGCTTCACAGAATATCCCGAAGCGGATAAAATAAGTGGTTTGTTTATGAATATTCTTCCGCATCGTCTGGCGGTTTCAGAATCATCTGTCTTCGCAGATTGGCTGAAAGAAATACAGCGAACCCAGGGTGAGAAAAATCAGTTTGACAGTTTTTCTTTCGAAGAAATAAAGCGAGCCATTGACTGGCCGTTGCACGGTGAATTATTTCACAGTCTGTTTATTTTTGGTAATTTTTTAAAAGATCGTTTGACGGTTGACAGCCTGACCATCGAAAAATTTACCGGAGGATTTTCTTCTGCTTATCCGCTTTCCGTTCGCGTAAATCCAACGGCGGCGATTGAGATAAACTGGCGATTTGATGCCAGGATGGTATCTAACAATCTAATTCAGTATTTCAAAAATAACCTGCAACTACTCGGAAAAAAACTGACGGAAGACCATCGACCATTAAAGATTACTGACCTGCAAAAAGTCGTGGTTACAAAAGTCGAGCGCGCCGAAGTAGGTCTGCTCACGGCTCCTCCTCCCGCTGCGCTGCTTACCACGGAGCACTATCAGGCTCCCCGAAATCAGACAGAATTTAAATTGGTCGAAATCTGGAAAACACTTTTTGGGTTACCAAATATCAGTGTCCACGATGATTATTTTGAATTAGGCGGTAACTCGCTGCTGGCCATTCGTTTATTCGCAGAAATAGAAAAACAATTGAACGTGGTCTTACCACCCGCTACCCTTTTCCGGAGTGCCACCATCGCAAAAATTGCGCAGCTGATAGACGGCGATTCGGAGGCATTACCGGAAAGTACTTCGCTGGTTCCATTGCGGATATCGGGCGATAAACCACCGTTATTTTGTCTCCACGGTGGCGGCGGTCACGTTTTCTTTTATCAGGGACTCGCCAAAAATTTACCAGAAAATCAGCCCGTTTATACCTTGCAACCTTCGGGTCTTGATGGTCAGGGAACCCGGCACCAGTCGATTCAGGAAATGGCAGCCTACTACGTCGAGGAGATTCAGCGGGTGCAACCACGGGGACCTTATCGGATTTTGGGTACCTGTTTTAGTAACGCCGTCGCACTGGAGATTGGAAATTTGTTGTCCGCAAAAGGAGCGCTGGTGGAAAAACTATTTATTATCGATTCCGCTCCGGTTCATTTGTTTGGTAACGACGAATCGGGTAAAAACAAAACCTTTTCCCGGTTTTACGATATGCTGAAACGTGGAGATTTTCAGCGTATAAAAAGTAAATTAAAGCGTCGTTTACTGCCTCGTTCAGAAGCGACAGCCGCGCCTGCAAAGACGGAAACTGAGTCAGAAAAAAATCTCCGGCTGACCATCGATGGTCTGAACAAAATGTACGCGGATTATCACTGGCATCCTTACAATGGAAAAATAGTTTTTATTCGCAGCACCGAATTTCATCACCGGAATGATAAAAAATACCATTTAACACAGTGGAATAAACTGGCCAAAAAAGGAATCGAATTACACGTGGTGGAGGGTCATCATATCAGTTTGTTCGAAGAGCCGGAAGTAAAAGGATTGGCGGAAAAAGTAGCGGAGGTTTTGGGGGTTTGATTTTTTTGAAAATTAGAACTTATTTCTCAGAAAAAATTAAAACTTATTTTGTTCCTGGCCGGACGATGTACAAAGTGGTGGTCTTGCTTTCTTTCATGCGCTGCCCTAATTTTTCAGCTAATAAAGTAGCGCCCAATTCGTTGAGGTGAGAAAAATCTTTGAAGATATTTTTGTCGGTTGCAAGCAGGATCGTATCAGTTTGAAATTCGGGAAATAACGATCCAATTCTTTCTTTAAAATTTTCTGTTTTTGGCAATATGACGGACTGATTTTCAACTTCCGCCAGTTGAGGATGATAAGGAAATTCCAGAAAAATAATTTTACATTTTTTGTCAATCAGATTCTTAATTCCGACCAGGTAAATGTTTTGTTTGTCGGTCAGGAAAGAAGGAATTTGCTGGTAGTAGTTTTGAAAATGAGCAATTGGCAGATTAGATTGCATGGTATCCCGATAAGGAGTAAGTTTGATGTGCGAACGAATATAGGCGGCAGGTTTTAAATTTTTTTTGACAATGGTAAATATTTCGCGTTCGGAATAATTATTTTGCCACAAGGCGAATAAGCCTTTTGGGGAAAGCCCCGTACGATTGTAATCATTTTCTTTTCTTCTGATCTGCATTAATTTTGAGACCGCCACGACTACCTCGGATGCCTCAGGGACTCGTTCTGTAAAAGCTAAAAAATCATACACACCCGCTCCGTAACCTGCCGAAGAATATACTTTTTTGTCCAGTGCCACTGACAATCCGGTCAGGTCCATTCCTTCGTACATCTGAGAATCTCCCCAGGCAAAAATCGCGTCTGATTCGAAAAACATTCGGTTATGATACAGATACAACGATAAATAGATCAACACATTGAGCATTCCCAATCCTGCTAAAAACAATACTATTTTTTTAATAAATTTGTTCATGTTTTTTAAAATTGAAAATAGATAAAGGTCTGCTGTTCTCCACCAAACCAATATATCGACAACGCTACCAGATAGTAAAATATCCACCGCGCCGGACGATTCCACGCCCCGGGTAATCTTTCAATCGCATACTTTTGAGTTCGCCCCAACCACTCTATTAACAAAAACAACAAAATAAACAACAGAGTAGTTACGGCTTCCTTTCCTCCGGCAAAGTAAGGCACCGTAAACAGCGATTCAGAAAATAACGTTTTTAAGTAATCAACTGCGTGGGACAAGTTTTCCGCCCGGAAAAATATCCAGGCCAATACGGTCAATCCAAAGGTGGACAACATCGCAAAGCATTCCCGCAACGCCGGAAAGTATTTCCCCGCCGCCACCGTATCCGTATGTACCCTGTTTTTGTTTCTTAACAATAATGGCAAAAAATAAATGGCATTCAATCCTCCCCAGATGATAAAAGTCCAGTTGGCTCCGTGCCAGAATCCACTCACGATAAAGATGACAAATGTATTCCGGATCTTTTTCCAGGTCCCCACCCGACTCCCACCCAGCGGGATGTACACGTAATCCCGAAACCACGTAGAGAGCGAGATATGCCACCGCCGCCAGAACTCGGCTACGTCCCGCGAAAAATACGGAAAAGCAAAATTCTGTTTTAAATCAAATCCAAACAACCGGGATGTCCCAATCGCTACGTCCGAATATCCGGAAAAATCCCCGTAAATCTGAAAAGTAAAAAAGACCGCTCCGATCAGTAAGGTACTGCCGGAATACGAATCTGAATTGTTGAAAATTTCGTTGGCGACAATAGCCGCATTATCGGCAATCACGATTTTTTTAAACAAACCCCAGAGTATCTGCCGGAGACCATCTACGGCCTGCGGATAATTAAACGTTCGTCTGGTCAAAAACTGTGGCAACAAATGCGTAGCCCGCTCAATCGGTCCGGCCACCAGCTGTGGAAAAAAACATACAAAAGCACTAAAAGCCAGAAAATCCCGCGTCGGCGAAAGCTTCCTGCGATACACATCAATGGTATAGCTCAACGTCTGAAAAGTATAAAAACTGATTCCCACCGGAAGAATAATCGACAAGGCCCGCGTATCCATCGTCATTCCAAAAAAGGAAAAAGCCGTAATAAAATTATCTAGAAAAAAATTATAGTATTTAAAAAAACCTAAAAACCCAAGATTGACACCAATGCTTAACCAGAGTAATCCTTTGCGGATGTTCGGATCATTTTGTTTTGACAATCCGACTCCGATGCTATAGTCTACCACGGTACTAAAAAAAATCAGGGACAGAAAACGCCAGTCCCACCAACCGTAGAACGTATAACTTGCCAGTACCAAAAACAGATTTTGCTTTTTAATCTCTTTCGCTGGCAGCAACCAGTAGATCACAAAGACCACTGGTAGAAATATGGCAAAATCCAGGGAGTTAAAAAGCATTTATTTCCTATTAATTAGCAGGTTTGTGGGAACATGTTTATTTTTACGAACAGAAATTGTTAAGCGCTCGCCAAAAGATGGCATTCCTATTATGAATATATACGCAATTGGTACCAGAATAAGATTGATCCATACCGGTGACGAGGGCGTAATCGCTGCGTTGTTGCCGGATAATATGGCGACGATCTTACTGGAAGACGGAGATAAGATTCCCGTTTTTCTGGATGATATCGAAAGCATCGAGGATGAAAAGCGGGCTTTATCCGCCAAGCCGCCCATCAAAGCGAAAGTGGTCAAGGGAAAAACACCACAGGTTCCCAAGGCACCCGACTGGCCCGATCCGCACCAGCAATATACGATCTTAAAAAGTCAGGGTATTCAACTTTGTTTTGAAGCGTACTTGCGGGCCGACGGTATTCCGGATCATTATTCGATTTTTCTGGTCAATGACACCAAGTCGGATATTTTATTTACCTGTCAGGTTTCAAAACGTAATCTGAAGGGGCATAAATCGCACGGCAAACTGAATCAGATGTCCGCGCAGGAGGTCGGAAAACTGAGCTACGATGATTTGAACGAAGGATCGGTCGTGCACATCGAAGGATGGCAGGTGACCACGGCCGGCAACGGATCGAGGATGGAAAAAGAGATCAAGCTAAAGCCCAAACAGTTTTTTAATAACAAGAAAACAGCGCCGATCCTCAATCGGATGGTTCATCACTACGTCGTCTTTGCGAATTTTAATATTACTAAAAAAGAGGTACCGGGAGAAGATTTACAAACGTATACCCGCCGGCAGCAGGATCTCCAGGAAAGCTGGCAGCCATTACAGCAATTTTATCAGAGTGAGGTCAATGATTTTGCTAATTTCCCCAATGATATTGACCTGCACATCGAACATCTTACCCACCAGATCAAGGGACTTTCCAACTCCGAGATCGTGGCGATTCAAGTAGATGCTTTTGATAAATATCTGGCCCGCGCCATCGAACTGGGAGTTTCACACATCTTTATTATTCATGGTCTGGGTAAAGGAAAATTGAGAAAAGTAATCGCACAAAAACTCAGAGGTAATCCGGCAGTAATTAGTTTTAAAAATGAATATCATCATAAATATGGCTGGGGAGCGACGGAGGTGCGATTGTAGGATTCTCCCTCGTTAACGCTTCCTTCCGTTACCCGTAAAATAATTCATTAAAAAAATGTGTATTTTTGGGTATCAAACGCAGATTTTTAGCGTTTAAAGTGAGATTGCCATTTAATTCATACGTGGCAACTGTGATATTTCATTATTGAAATCGAACCGGAGATAGATTGAGACTCAGTGATTGCGAATGAAAGCATAAAAATAACTAGCTTTTTAGCAATAGATTGGCCGTAAGTAAATGAACTACTGTATTTTAACATAAATCATATAGTATCTTACCCATATATCCTACCTTCCGACAGTGTTAGATTCAATACTTTTTTTACAGGCCTTGTTCATTTGCCATTCATAATATTTTAGAATATGTCTTTTGACACGCTCGGACTCTCCGAGGAACTACAAAGTGCAGTGCGCACTAAAGGGTACACGACGCCCTCTCCGATCCAGGAAAAAGCAATTCCAGTCATTTTACAAGGAAAAGATATCTTAGCTGCGGCCCAGACGGGTACCGGAAAAACAGCGGGTTTTACCTTACCGATGCTGCATCTGATGAGTAAAAATCCGCCTCAGGGCAACGGACGCCGTCCGATTCGGGCACTGGTCGTTACCCCAACCCGAGAACTGGCCGCTCAGATTCAGGAAAATATCCTTGATTACGGAAAAAATCTATCCCTCAGATCTACCGTTATTTTTGGGGGTGTTTCCGCCAAACCGCAAATTCGGCAACTCAAAGACGGGATTGATATTCTGGTGGCGACACCGGGACGATTGCTGGATTTACAGAATCAAAAATATATCGACCTTTCCAGGGTAGAATTTCTGGTGCTCGACGAAGCGGACAGAATGCTCGATATGGGTTTTATCCATGATATTAAAAAAGTACTTGCCCTGCTGCCAAAGCAACGACAGAATCTGTTGTTCTCCGCGACCTTTTCTCCGAATATCCGGAACCTGGCCGGTAAGTTTATGGATAATCCCGTTTCGGTGGACGTTGCGCCCAGAAATACGGCGGCGGAAACCGTTAAGCAGACCATTTATATGGTACACAAAAAGAGAAAGGTGGCCCTGCTCAAACATTTGATCAAAAAAGGTGAATGGAGGCAGGTACTCATTTTTACTCGGACCAAGCACGGTGCCAACCGACTGGCCAAACGACTCGACCGGGCAGATATTCCGGCGCTGGCCATTCACGGAAATAAAAGTCAGAACGCCCGGACCCACGCCCTGAAATCATTTAAAAATGGTAATGTCCAGGTATTGGTCGCTACTGATATCGCAGCGCGTGGTCTGGATATCGAAGAATTACCGTGGGTCGTAAATTACGAATTACCCAACGTACCCGAAGATTACGTTCACCGCATCGGTCGTACCGGACGGGCTGGACAAACGGGTGAAGCGGTATCTCTGGTTTTTGATCAGGATGAAAGCAAACTATTACGCGATATCGAACGGCTTCTGAACAAGTCTATTCCAAAGGAAGTGCTGGAAGATTTTGATTATACCGTAAAAATCGATCCGGAAGAGGAAGCGCAAAACCGGGAAAACCGAGGACGTGGCCGGGGTGGTCGCGGACGTAATGACAATCATGGCGGACGTGGCAATAACAGCCGCGGACGTAATGACCGTAGCCGGAATAACCGAAATCAGAATGACCAAAACCAATCTGATCGAAAAACCGACGAGCGCAACAAAGATAATCGTAGAAAAACGGATAACCGGAACACGGAAAAGAAAGAAGCGGTGGCTACCAACGAAAGACAACCGGCCGGCGAACAGAGCGGGAATACTAATCGTAAAGAAGAAAACGGCAAGCGTGAAAATAATCGCAATAATCGCGATGGTAAAAACAAAAACCGCAATCAGAAAAATCGTAATAAGAAAAATAAATCCAAAGGTGGTAAAGAGGTGATCCCGGAGGGCAACAAAAAAAGCAAAGGCGTTGCTTTTTCCAAGGCCAGTAAGAATAAAAAATACGGAAAGAAAGGCCCCCTGGGATACGGCATGTATCCATTGGAATAACGGAGCGTACATAAAATAATCTAAAAAATCCCGGAAGATCACTTGATCGACCGGGATTGCTGTTTTGGGATGGCCCGTCTGATAAACATCAAACGATGCTAAAAAAACTATCCATTAAAGTAGAATAGTACAAACACTGTTATATTTCAAACACTAATTAGTTTGGGTTAAAATTGGCCTCTGCAAAAGCAGAGGCCATCTCTCATGAAAAAAACGAATAATGACTGCAAATTCTTTGCGGCTGTTTACCATGATTAGCACGCTATTATTTTGGACTTTTGTGTTTAGGTTTCAATCGATTCACAATCATTAATACAACTGTTTCTAACCATTTACAATACAAATATGCGAGGTATTCCTGGCTACTTTTGTTAGAAATCACCGACTTCCGTGACATATAAAACACTTTTCATACGTATATTTTTAGTATTTGATAAAATTATATATATTATAGAAAAAGCAAACATATAGCACTTTTACCCTGTACTTCTTATCAATTTACACTTATTAAAATATGAAAACAAAACACTGTGACAGGGATACGGAGGAATTTTTTTAGTGTATAACAAATCAGAGGTTTCGGATATTTTTCTCTGGTTAGCTTCCTTCAAACGGAAAGATACGCTAACCGACTTCTGGCCAGTCAATTGGATAATTAGCCAACTTCTGAATATTTCACACAGAAAATACCGCTATCGCCAGCCAAATCTCACCTAAAAGCAGTACATTTGGCTGGCAATAGAACATTTTATGGAAAAAATTTTAATAGGAAGAGAAAAAGAGAAAGAAATACTGCTCGAAGCCCTGGCATCGGCGGAAGCAGAAATGGTTTCAGTGATCGGCAGGAGACGCGTGGGAAAAACCTTTCTAGTACGGACCGTATATAAGGATGCCATCTGCCTGGAAATAGAAGGTATTCAGAATGCTCCACGTAAAGAGCAACTAAAAGATTTTACGATTCGGCTGAACCGCGCTGCTAAATCCGCTGAAGAAATAAAAGTTCCCACCAACTGGCTCGACGCGTTTTATTTATTAATTGATTATTTAGAGAATCTGGGAGATGAGAAGAAAAAAGTAATATTTTTTGATGAATTACCGTGGCTAGCGACCCATAAATCAGGTTTTTTACGAGCATTGGGAATGTTCTGGAACAGCTGGGCATCCAGACATAACGTAGTAGTAGTTATCTGTGGTTCAGCCGCCTCCTGGATGATTCAAAAAGTAGTTAACCACAAGGGAGGACTGCACAACCGTATCACTAAACGCTTGCACCTCAAACCATTTACGCTGGGAGAAACCAGCGCATTTTTTAAAAGCAGGAACATAAACTTTGATCCTTATCAGATTATACAGATATATATGGCGATGGGCGGAGTGCCTCACTATCTTAAAGAAATAAAAGCAGGTAAAAGCGCCATACAAAATATTCAGGATACTTGTTTTTCAGAAACCGGGTTATTAAGAGATGAGTTCTCAAGACTCTATCCTGCCCTGTTCGACAAAGCCAAACTGCACATTTCCCTCGTTAGAACCTTATTTGAAAAAAAACAGGGAATGACCAGGAAAGAATTAATTAAAAAATCTAAATTGTCAAGTGGTGGTACAGTCTCCAAGATTTTAACAGAACTAAAACATTCAGGTTTTATTGAAATATATCATACGTACAACAAGAAAAAAAAGGATCAACTGATCCGTCTGACGGATGAATATTCGCTGTTTTATCTGCAGTTTATTGAAAACAATATTCAGGACGAACCGGATGTATGGCAAAGGCTGAGTCAAACCCAGCCTTACAAATCATGGAGTGGATATGCTTACGAAAATATTTGCTTAAAGCATATTCCTTCTGTAAAAAAGACACTCGGTATTTCCGGCGTTTACGCGACTTCCTTCGCTTTTTCAAGTAAAAATACCGCTAGTCAGAAAGGTACTCAAATAGATTTGTTGATTGACCGGAACGATCATGTGATTAACCTCTTTGAAATAAAATTTTACAATACAACCCTTACGCTGACTAAAACTATGGCGGACGGCTTGAGGGAAAAAATGAGAATCTTTCAGGAAACCACAAAGACCAACAAGCAGTTATTTTGGGGTTTGATTACAACGTTCGGCTTGGTTCCCAATCAACACAGTATCGGATTAATTGAACAGGTCATCCGGATGGAAGACTTATTTGATTAGAGCATGTATAAACTTCCACTATTTCCGACTCGCCATAATATCTTCCTCGCAAATTTCTTCCGGCGCAGGTATTTCTTCAGCTACCAGCACTTTTGCGGTTAGAGGCACCTCCAACGCATCACTGGCCAGGCTGGCCGAAAAGGGTTCGTAAGTGCCCAGTGCCTGGTACACAATATCGTGAATCCGTGAACGAAGTTTGGTCTTAAACAGTTTTTTATTTTTCGGACTGGGCGTGATTCGGTTAGAGAGAAAAATGAAAATCAATTCTTCTTTGGGATCCACCCAGACGCAGGTGCCCGTAAATCCGGTATGACCAAATGTCTTAGGCGAAGCTTTGGGAGAACAGGAAGGCGGACGACGACCGTTACGGGTATCAAAGCCCAGTCCACGATGGGTCCGGTACTGCGATTTGGTAAACAGATCAACCGTAGCGGGTTTCAGATACTGGCGACCACCGTAACTGCCTTTGTTGAGCAGCATCTGGAAAAGTACACCAAGGTCCTGCGCGTTGGAAAACTGTCCGGCATTGCCGGCTACACCTCCCAGTAAAGCCGCCGACTCGTCGTGTACATATCCACGCACTTTCTGGTGGCGCCAGCGATCATCCAGTGATGTAGGTACCAGTTGCGCTGCCTCAAATTTTTCTCTCGGCAGGTAGGTCAGATACCGCAGTCCCAGCGACTTATAAAAATGCTGGTCTAAATATTTATCGAGTGTCGCGCCACTCTGCTTTTCGATGATGGCCTGTAACAGATTAAAGTTTACATCGCTGTAATGGTAGCGTTTTTTTCTTCTCTTGGGAACAATTTCCAGTACTGTTTGCCACAAAGTGTCCTGCCATCTTTTATCAAAATAAAAATTATCTACAATCTTTACATTATTTTCAAAAGCAGGTTTATTACAAAAATATTCGTTACAATCCGGATCGAGGGTATCTTTTAAAAATACATATCTTGAAATTGGCATGTTGGCCTGTATTCCGGAGGCGTGTGTCAGTAATTTTTTTAAGGTAATTTTCTCCAGTTTTTTGTTGTCTTTGATGGTCATGTACTTATCGAGGGTACTTTTTAAAGGTAGTTTTCCCTGCTCGTAGAGTTTCATGGCGGCCAGCGTAGTCGCCGTCACTTTGGTGAGCGATGCGATATCGTACAAATCCGTTTCTTTCACTTTACTCGCTTTGTCATAGTCGTGGTGCCCGAAAGATTTATGATAAAATACTTTTCCATTTTTGATGAGCATCACCTGTGCGCCCGGCGTCACTTTTTGTTGAATGGCACTTTTAACCAACGCATCAATTCCCACCAGTTTTACGGGATCAATCCCGACCGCGTGTGGCGTTACGTAAGCCAACCGGTTCATTTTCAGCACTTCGCCTTTGCCATATTTTAATTCCGGGGAGAGGGTCAGTGGAAGTTTACCCGAAGAGGTGGTGCCTCCAAAAATCATCTGTGCAATTTTTTCCCGGACGATGGCATTATTTTCAAAAGACTGAATTAACGCTATTTTTTTATCAAATAAAGGAAGTTGCAAAGGGTTGCCATAATTAACAATCACGGTGGCGGCCCGTTCTGCGTGCCGGTTAACCGAGGCAATAAATTCAGCGTCTCTGACGGTATCCAGGACAACATGATCCAGACTGATGACCACCGGACGTTTACGCATTTTTTTGGATAATTTTCCCAACGCTTTTCCGGGTTCTTTTTTTATAAAACCCGAAGACACCGCCGCGTATTTCTTCCCGGTTTTTTCAAAATCCAAATATTTCTTTTTCCCTACCTGAATGAGTCCAGTCGATTTTTCTGAAACAGCCAACGGCAGCACTTTATCGGGATTGCGGGCTACTACGATGCTTTGCCGGTACCAGTCACCGACCTGTATTTTCTCCTTTTTTTTGTCAAACATTTCCGTTATCTGATCGGCTTCCATCCGTTCCGGATTCGTTGGATCTTTACGCCAGGCCTTGGCCATCAGCACTTTATAAACCCGCTCGTTCAGGGCTTTTTCTGAAAGCAGCCCCTCCCCGACCATTCGTCGCAAAGACTGAAAATACAAATCCACATTGTCTTTTATTACCAGCATATCAACGCCACTGTACACAAGCGCGCGCAGGGTTTGCGTATCACGGGCCGCCCCCATAATCAAACCATCAAAATACACTTTCTCGTTTAAGTATTGTTTCAAATAAGATTCGGGACGTTTTTCCTGATCCAGACTTTTAACAATTGTTTCGTCGATCAAAATACCGCTCAATCCGCGACGTGCCAGCCGGGTATATTTTTCCAGTAATTTAGGGAGCGTACCCAGCGTATCATTTTCCAGATAAATCAGATCCTGGAAATTATTGGCCACCGCCAGTATGCCTTCTTTCTGAAACTGATCGACCATCCGAACGCTTTGTTTGGCGAGCAGCGCGGGCGAATAAGCGGCTTGCTGAAAATTAAAAACGGTATCGGAAACCGGTGCGGTCCTCAACTCCGGACCAAAAATCATATCCAGTTTTAAAGCACGCGCCTTTATCAAATAGTTATCCAGCAGTGTCTGATGGATCTTTTCATTTTGCAGTGCCGCTACCGTCACCGGAAACGGATAAGGGATCTGATCACTAAACATCTGATTGGGGCTGACCAGCTGATCGGTGGCGATGAGCAGGGGAATTTTTCCGGAGGTCTGTGCCTGATCTACAAAATTGGCGTAATCTGCGAGCGGCAGTCCGGTCAGTTGCAGTCCGGCAATTTTGCCCGACCGGATATCCTGTCTGAGTTGCTGCTGCTGTGAGGCATCCGGCGCATCTGATTTGAGAAAAATTAATTGTCCGATTTTTTCTTCGAGGGAAAGCGTCAGCAGGAGAGAATCTGCCCAGTCGGCGTCGTCGTTCAGGAAGGGAGCGTGCGCCACCGTAGGCGTGTAGTCCGTACGATTACAGGCCAATAGTAAAATAACGATGGTTATGATTCCAAAAAACTTAGACATAGTGTTTCCTGCCAAGAGGGTTCCTTTTGTGATCCTTCCTAAGTGCATCATTACACCAAATCGTGGTGCAATCGCGATATTTGTCTTCTCAGTTTGTATATGTCTATTCGTCGGGTTAGAAATAGAGCGACGACTCTGATGAGCAATATAAGAAATTTTGGGGAGAAGGAAGAGATTTTAAGCAGGTGTTTTTAATTGTAAATGATACGCAGGAATCGTATTTTATTTATTTAACATTCCTAAGCAACTTCTATACTAAAATCAGCTTTTTGTAAGTTGTCTTTTCTCTTTTGGAAAATTTACGGTACTTTCCGTCGTTATAAGTAATGATTTAAAAAAATAAAGAGAAAGAAAAGTCCGGGTAAAGTCGTTTACCGGGTTAATTATCCTGAACCTTTTTGAACCCAATTTTATTAAAATAATAAAATGAAGAACTACCTTTTTATATTATTGTGCTGCTTCCTCTTCGCCTGCGAACAAACAGAACCATCTCCACCCGAAACCCTCGAAGATTATATTGGCCAAAATACCAGACTTCCGCTCGTCCGTGATTCCCTCATCGCCTGTGCTGCGGGAGGACAGGAAAATTTCATGATCGACGAAGAACGTCCCATTTCGATCTTCTATTATCCGGAAGGAAACGCTACGAATTTCATGTATTATGAAACAGCAACTATCGACGCAGACCCGGGTGACCTGTCTCAGTTTAAGATTAAATTACTGCCGGATGCGCCGATTTTTAATGGATACCTAAGGCATTTTTCGCGGGAACCCACGGATCAGAATATTTGGTGTCGGGTTAGTTATACAAAAAATAATCGGTTGTATATTTCCAATGCAATCAGGTTGAAATACGATGATTTCCCCTCGGAGTTTAATCCGGAATTATTGACCATTGATCAAACAGAAAACCTGTCTCCCGTTTTTAACTGGCAGGCGGGACGGATTCCGGAAAACGCTATTTATTTTCAGGTCGTCAGTGATACGGAAAACAATTTATTATCGGGTACTTATACTTTTGAAGAACGGTTTCAGTTTTATAATTTAGAAAATGTGGTATTAAATATCCGCGACATTACACCGGCTCCGACGCTGACGTCTGAGAACGATTACCGGTTTTTACTAATGGGCGTAAGTTCCGATAATTGGGTAAATTTAATTATTGAAAAGGGGTTTGATACGCGGTAGGGACGTTATCATGTACATTATACATTGCAAAACCCGAAAACCAATAAAATTCAATGAAACTTTGTATCTTAGACTTATGTTTAAATTTAATAGCGATCAAATATTCAGATATAAAATCATAAAATTATGGAGTCAATAAATTATCCTCTTTCAAACATGCAGCTAGAGTTACTAAAACTTTTTTCAAGAGATATTGAAGACAACGATGTTAAGGAAATAAAAAAACTTATCGTCAGGTATCTTTCAGAAAAATTAGCAAATAATGCTAACGAGGTCTGGGAAAAAAAAGGCTGGACAAATGAAGATATGGAAAAATTATTGAATACTCATATGAGAACACCATACGAGAATAACAGTAAAAAAATAAAATCTTGAAAATAGTATTAGATACAAATGTATTACTGGTTTCCATTTCTCCCAAATCCAAAATTAAATGTTTTCAAACCTCCCAAATTATCCCCTTCAATTGCATTTTTCATTCCCACCCTACTCCACCACCAACTCCGTCTCTTCCGTCTTCCCATCTTTCGCCACCTTCACCGTGTACGTTCCTGGCTGTAAAAACACCATCCCGTTTTCCGCCGCTTTGACTTTTGGAGCATCTTCCTTTTTATTATTCAAAAAAGACTGATAGGATTTTTCCATGCCTTTCCCTACGGATAAATCGTAGTTGATATAATTCAATCCTTTTTTTACTTCCATAGAAAAACTTTGCAATTTATTTCCCTTTTCTGTCTCAATCGTCACGGTTACTTTGCCGGCTTTTTGCACGTACACCGGAATCTTTTCTTCGGGTACCCGGTCGTCCGAAAACCAGCCGCCTTTACTCCCCCACCGGGAACTGTGGCGCACCTCGTCCATCGCGAAAACGTTTAAAGTTTTGCTCATCACCGCATCGTCTATCTGTTGGGCTTCCCGGACTGATCCCACGTAAATACTTCTTCCGTGCGTACCCACAATCAGGTCGTGATCGCGGGGATGAATCACCAGATCGTGGACCGATACCGCCGGCATTCCGTTACGCATTTGCATAAAATCTATTCCACCATTCAGTGAGACATAAAGACCATGATCCGTTCCTACATAAATCATATTTTTATTGTTTGGATCTTCGCGAATGACGTTGACCGGTTCCAGCGGTAGGTCCAGACCAATCCGCTGCCAGTTCTTACCAAAATCAGTTGAGCGATAAACATAAGACGTAAAATCATCCCAACGATAACCATTCAGGGTCGCATACACCGTACCCAAATCGTGCGCAGAAGCAGCCACCGTAGTCACCCACAGGTCCGTGGGCAAACCCCGAGAAATATCGTTCCAGGAAAATCCTCCATCCCGGCTCACGTGGATCAAGCCGTCGTCCGTCCCCACGTAAAGCAATCCAAATTGCAAAGGAGATTCGTGAATATCCGTGATCGTTCCGTAAGCAACGTCGCCTTTTTTTCCGCCTTTGGTCAGGTCTTCAGATATCTTTTCAAAATCATCTCCCTGCTTTAAAGAACGGTGGACAAAATTGGAACCCAGATATAAAATATCCGGTTGGTGCACCGAAAGGTGGATCGGAGTTTGCCAATTAAACCGCAGTGGCCGCTCGCCCAGTTCGTGGCGCGGCTGAATCAGCGTCCGCTCATTTTTCGCCCGGTTAATCCGATAATAAAATCCAAATTGAAATCCTGTATACACGATGTTATTATCTCTCGGATCAACCTGCACCTGCATCCCGTCGCCCCCCAGTAAAAAATCGTAAGGATATTTTCCGCTGTTGTGCCAACCGTCGTTATTTTCATAATTGCTCGGCCCGACCCAGACACCATTGTCCTGCAAACCACCATATATATTGTATGGTTTTTCGTTGTCTACGGCAATTGCATAAAACTGTCCAACGGGAAGGGAATTACATTTGTACCAACTGTCACCGTTATCGTAAGAAATATTTACTCCGCCGTCGTTTCCAATAATCAAGTGACCATCACGGTCCGGACTGACCCACATCGCGTGATGATCTACGTGCACGTTTCTGCCGTTGATATTTTCAAAAGTTTTTCCTCCATCCAGGCTTCTCAGAATCGGCACCCCGTAAATATAGATATGATCAGCATTGCGCGGAGAGACCCGGATTTGTCCAAAATAATATCCGTAAGAATTATACACCCGGTCCAAATATCCTTCGTGGGTTTTGGTCCAGGATTTTCCTTCATCATCCGAAACGTAGACTTCTGCACCCGTTACCGGCGTATCAAAAAGTAATGAGTTTGCATTTTCTAAATATTCTGTTAATGCGGCTGGTTTAATCTTACCGGACTTGACCATTTCGCGAATTTTCTTGATAGAATATTTTTTTGGGAAACCGTTTTCTGTCAGAAATTTTTGAAAAGATTTATCGTCCAGACGATCAAAACCAGCGGCATCCATTTCGCGGAAGGATTCTTTGGTCAGTATTTTATCGTCCTGCGCTTTATCGGATTTTGGCCGTCGGAAATAATTGTCAATAATCGCATAAATCCGGGTTTTACCTGTACTGGTTTTGGCGAGCGCCAGACCGATCCGTCCGGCGCCTTCGCCGTTGGGAAAGCCACTTTCGGGACCACTCATCACCGACCAGGTCTGTCCACCATCCATTGACTTATGAATTAACGATCCTGTACCCGATTCGACAAAATTCCAGGCCCGACGTTCACGGTGCCAGGTAGCAGCGTAGAGTATTTCCGGATTATCCGGGTCGATGGTCAGGTCGATGGCTCCGCTGTTTTCATCCACAAAGAGGGTTTGTTCCCACGTCATTCCGCCATCGGTGGTTTTGTAGACGCCGCGTTCCTGGTTGGGAGAATATAAGTGCCCAAGGACGGCAACCCAGAGGATGTCTTTATTAGTTGGATGCAAAATAATGCGACCAATGTGATGCGATTCGGGTAATCCCCGGTGTTCCCAGGTTTTTCCCCCGTCGGTACTTTTGTAGATACCGACGCCACTGTAAGAAGAGCGGCTGGAATTATTTTCTCCCGTACCGACCCAGATAATATTATCGGACCAGTTGACGGCAATATCACCAATCGTCATGGTAGCGGCCTCCTCGAAAAGTGGCGTAAACCGGGTACCATTGCTTTTCGTTTCCCAGAGTCCGCCGGAGGCATAGGCAGCGTAAAAATGCGTAGGATCGGCGGGATCAACAGCCAGATCCGTCACTCTTCCACTGAAAACGGTGGGACCGACAGATCGGAAAGCAACTTCGTTGAGGATGGAATTTTTGCCCAGTAAAATCCTTTGTTGTTCCGATTTGAGCCTTTCAGTGGCCGGCGTAGCGGGTGGTTGCGTGGATTGGGCGATTAACAAAAAACTACAAAAGGACAGGATATTTATTAAAATTAAAATTCTCATGGTTTTCAGATATAATAGGTTTTAGAAAAACTTAGGAAAAATTTACGGGGAAAAGGTAACAAGCATTTACGTCAAATCCTACAAATTCAGCAAGAGATAGCTATTAGCCTGTATTCCAAAACAATTAAGTCTATTTTAGAAATACATTTCTGACAAAAACCTCATTAGTTAATTATTTGAATCTGCACCGCGCATATAAAAGTCGTTCACCGTCAAAATTTCCTGTTTAGTAGTCTTTACTGGATTATCCTACCTGATAACAAAATTATGAATGGAAATCAGGCAATAAAACCGTAATTTATTTGTTATAATGTCACAAAACAAGACGAGTATACGTATTAACTAATTAAAAGAATAAAAAATCATCCGAGAAATAAAATTTCGTAATAACAATAAATTTAAAATTAAATTTTAAATTTTATAGAAAAACACAAAACAATGAACGCCGATTAGAAGCTTTTATTAACATTAAAGTTTATTTTATTTGTTAATAATTATAGAAAATCAAAAACTTTACCTTATCTTTGTCCTACCAAATGAAGATACTGAATAATGAATATGACCGCATTTTGTGATTGATTTTCAACTAACTAACTTAAATTACAGTATCATGAAGCCTTTAAAAAATGCAAAAAAA
>CAKZUV010000156.1 GCA_937921555.1 uncultured Saprospiraceae bacterium | reverse complement strand
TTGGTATCGTAGTATCAACTATTTCACAATTACCTATTTATTATTTTTTATGATTAACATATAATCAGCACGTCTGATTACCCCGGATCAGTATGCTTATTATCAGGCGGCTGTTCGTACTTTTTGTAAAAAACTCAGTATAATAACATCATACATTTTTAAAATAAAAAAACAACTATGAACAAGATTTTACAAACTGCAAAATTTCTATTTCTATTTTCTCTTGGATTGTTTTCCAATCAGCTTTCTGCCCAGGGAGGTATGGATCCGTGTCCAACCGAACCCTTTGATGCGGGTATTCTTTGGGCGGATGGTTGTACCCTCCGGAATGTTGAACCAGCGGAATTTCTTGGCCGGCCCATCGAATATGTCTGGATAAGATCAACCGCGGAAGGAGGTAATTGTGAAATGTCCATTCCGGAATTGCTATCTCTGAACGTTGGAGATGCGTACGATAGTTTTCTGGCAGCGGGCGGATTTGGCAGCGGGGCTTCTCCGGTAATTGGATCTACCAGCTGGTCGTTTGTTACGGATAATAATACGGATGATTTGTCTTTTGAGGTTCTCGAAGAGGATGTTGCTACTTGTTACAGCCGGTGTGCCCGGGTGGTGGGATGTACTTCGTTTTACGGAGAAGCCAGTACAACGGTTAATCCTTGTAGTACGATCCTTCCGGTGGAATTGACCCGGTTTAACGGGGATGCCGAAGGTTGTAATATCAACTTATCCTGGTCTTCCAGTAGTGAAGAAAATTTTAGTCATTACGAACTGGAAAGAAGCAGCGACGGCCGTAATTTTATAATGGCAGAATCCATCAAAGGATCCGGAAGTACAACGGGAGGTCATTACTTTTTTCACGATAATCAGGCAGATTTGCGTAATTATTATCGTTTGAAAATGATTGATTTTGATCTTACTTACGAGTATTCAAAGATTATTAACGTGGATGCTGATTGTGAGATTATCAAAAATATTACGGTCTACCCAAACCCGGTCGGAGATGATTTTGTCAACGTTAAAGTAAATTCCGTAAAGGAAGCGGAACAGGTGATTACCCTGGTGGACGTTACCGGTCATGAGATACTTAAAAAAAGTATTTCGCTGAATGAAGGTATTAATAATTTCCAGCTGGATGTAAGTGAACTGCCCGGTAGAATTTATTTTATTAAAATTGGTCAGCGAACGTTGTATCGATTTGCCAAGACTTCGCAGCGGTAAGATACGCAGCGGATTTTGTAAAGCAGCAGTATCGGACAACGGGTCGGTACTGCTGTTTTTCGTATAGCACCAGTTATGCGAAATTGAAGTAGCGTAAAGATTTTTTATATGCGTGTATTGTTTTTATGTTTTAGCTTTATTAAAAAATAATGCGACCACGCTGTGGTCGGTCGTTTAATGCTAACTACCTTAGCTGACAGCGGAAGACGGGATTGAGTTATTTGTGATCGCTCTGCCGGTGAACGTGGGCTACGCTACGTACGGGGAGATGATGCAACGGAGGATGCGGTAGAAGGCAGCAAATAGCTAATGGCAAAAAGCCAAAAGCAAAAAAAATCAAAAATTTTTTTACATGACACTTACCATTATTCCCAAAAAAGAACAGGCATACGGCCAGTTCAACAACGGCCAGATTATCGAAAATAAACCGATTGGTTTTCCTCGAGAAGGAGGTCCAACTAAGCCTTATTCTAACTTGTTTTATTGGGCGTATGCGGAAGCAAAAGTAGATAGTACCATTGGACTACATCCGCATCAAGGATTTGAAATTATGTCTTTTGTTTTGAATGGAAAAATCAGACATTTTGATACCAAGCTCAACGGTTGGCGAGATCTAGAAAAAGGAGATGTTCAAATTATCCGAGCAGGAAAAGGAATCAGTCATGCAGAGTTTATGGCCCAAGATGCAGTCATGTTCCAAATTTGGATGGATCCAAATATTAATAAGACCATGCAACAAGAGGCGACTTATGATGATTATCCAGCGGCTGATTTTCCAGTGGAGGATCGCAATGGATTAGAAGTGACTACGTATACAGGTACCTCTGAAGCACCACTTCGGATGGACACGTCTGGTGTGACGATTGCGAGATGGCAGATGACAAAAGAAGTAGCTGCACAAACGATTGCTCTACAACCCGACAAAATCTATTCAATCTATGTATTGAATGGAACAGGAAAATTTAATGAACAAGCCGTGTCTTCTGACGACTTTATTATTATTGAAAATGCGGAAGAACTAGCATTGAAAACTGATGAGGGAGTGGAACTTTTTGTGATTGCTTCACCGGTGAATGTAGGATATCCTACTTATGGAGAATTGATGCAGCAGCGGATGGGCAGATGATATTCCATAATGTATCATGGTGGATTTCACCAGTACTGTTTTATAAAATTATCCCGAATTTTAGTAGTACCAAAATTCGGGATAATTATTAATCACTATTTATAATGGAAAAAACGATCACCGGTATAATGTGGTGAAATAGACATTCCATAGCCAAATAAAAGACTATAAATAGAGTTGTATTCAGTCTTCACGAAGTCTATCTTTTTTTGTAAAAAAAAACCAGGGATTTGTTCGCAATCTGGATACTTATTTCGTATAACTTCCCACGCAGCTGGAAAAATATTTTTAAAAGGTCCAACTGGGGAATAAACCATAACCTTTGGAACTCTAAACTGGTGATCATCATAAATCATAGTTGTTTCAAGCATTCCATACAAAGCTACAAAATTACCTAGTATACTTTTTTGTATATAAAACCACTCTCGGTATGTAAATCGTCCATCTGGCGTTTTATTTCCTTTATGTAAAAATGTAGTTAACCCCATGTTTTGACCGGTAGTGTCATGCAACAGCGGCAAACCACAAATTGAAACATTATCCATTTTACGTTGCCACTCTAAGAATTCTTTTGACTTCGCTTTGTTAGTCAAAAAATTAGTTCTTTGAGGCTCTGAATACCCTGCTTTTATAGCAGCATCTATTCTGTCTTTTAAACTCATAGGCTAGTTCTTCCATTTATCATA
>CAKZUV010000155.1 GCA_937921555.1 uncultured Saprospiraceae bacterium | reverse complement strand
AAGTGCCCGTCGTTTTATCTTTTTGCTTGTTGCTGCTTCGTTGTAAGTGACCATGATTTTTAGTTTTTGGTAATAAATGCACCGTTTTTAAACAGGGGTTCTATCTGTTTATAAAACCGTCTCAGACGGCTTCATATTTCTTAACGCAGGTTAATGAAATGATAATATTTCTGTTATTTGTCTTAAAATTGTCTGTTTGTTGCGAAGCGTTCTTTTCAGTATAAAAAAAATGGCCGATCTCTTTTACAGGGAGATCGGCCAGTTTTTTTTTTCAGACGAATTACGTAGACTAATTATTTCTCTTCTTTTTCTGGAGGCGCCGAGTTAGTTGCCCGGCTACTAATCGTGGCACCAAAGAAAATAGCGTTGGCAAATAATTTATTGGTTCCGTACCAGAAGGCTCTGAAATTCGGGTTGGGGATCATACTCACGACGCGACCCCGTCCCAGACGATTTACAGTAATGGCTGCGGAATTTTTGAGCGCTTTCAGATTCTTATCAGAAATATAACCACTCATGACTGGTGTATTCGTGTAGGTCAAAGGCGTAGCATATTGATTTCCAGTGATCTCTAAAAATTGCGTTCCGCGATGAAAAACCGGTATACGATCCTGGTCATAACCGTACAAAAGAGGATGGGTTAAATCCGCTTTAGTTTCAAAAATAGCTCCTCCGATCACCTGCGCGCCATTGATGGTCGAACGCCGATTGTAAGGAATCTGCCGGGGTCCATTTTCCGATTTACCAGCCTTATATTTTACGTTGGCAATACCCTGTCCCCGCGCCCAGCTAATGGCTCCGCGATTGGCGATCAGGGTTCCGCCCGCCCGAATCCAGTCCTTCAGATCATCCACCGCCGTCAGATCACCGTAGCTGCCATTTGGTAAAACAATCACATTATACCGGCTCAGATCGATCCTGCCAATCCGATCCATCTCCACCATCGAAACGGCCATATCGTAGCGCTGATCCAACAGGTGCCAGACCTCCCCCGCATCGTAACTCGTCACACCACGTCCCACCACTAACAATACATCCGGCTGATCCAAGGCTGTAAAAGAAGGACTTCCCAGATTGACGCCGCTGGTATTTCCGGTAGGTAAAGCAAGCATTTCTACCGCGTATTTTTTCTGGATATCATTCAATAAATTGTAGATAGCATCCGCACTCATTTCCTGATTATTCTTTACTGGAATCAGAATCGTTCCAATGGCCGCCGTTTCATTTTTTCCATCTATCTGAAACGTAAATTCTTTGTTGGCAAGTTTAGTATTGAGACCTGCTTCCTGAATCGCGTAAAGCGCACCGGGAGCGAGATATTCGTTCCAGGGCAACAAATAAGCATAATCGGATCTCCGCAAAACCGGGTAAGGTGCCGCACTGAACATTTTTTCTGTCACCTTTTCATTTCCCATTTTAGCCGCGCCAACTTCCGCATAGTTCAGACCAAAAGCAAGCGGGAGCGTCCAGGCCGATACATCATAAAACAAACTGTCTGGAAATTCAGTAGTTCGTTCAAAAACAGCCCTTAACAATCGGCACTGTGGCTGATCCATATTGACCGTGTAGGCTTTTCCTTTTACAAATTCTATTCCGTCCACCCGCTGGGTTTTGGTCGTCTGTTGCACCTCAACACCATGACGTAACAATATTTTTACAAATTCACGGGTCCGGTGCTGATCTTTTGAATTTCCAAAAATATAACCTTTTACACTGGCCGTTCCGGCTTCTTTCTCAGCCGACTGATAAAAATCCCGCTGGTAGCTTAGCAGTTCTTTCCGTAAAGAAACCCCGGCTTTCAGCGTAGAAATGGAAGTTCGTAACTGATTGCGTACCGTAAACGGAAAACGCAACAATCCATTTGCACTCTCCTGTAAATGTCCCCGGGAGCTGGCCTGCTCAAACAGTATTCCAATACTTCCTTTCACATCCGGGTAAGTAGATCCTTTTCCATAGTAAAAATCATCGAAAGATTCTTTGGAATAATACAAAGAACCGATCTCGTCCAGCGCAGCGGCGTGAAATTGGCCAATCATTCCGGTAAGTTCCTGATTTCGTTTTGGAGTAATCGGGTTGGTCCGGGAAGGGATACCGGGTTGAAAAAAGAAGGTATTATTGGTGCCCATTTCGTGGTGATCGGTCAGAATATTGGGATACCATTCGTGGAAATTCCGGATACGGCCCTGACTTTCCGGATGCTGTACGGGCAGCCAGTCGCGATTCAAATCGAACCAATAATGATTGGTTCGTCCGCCCGGATAAGTCTCGCGGTATTCCCGGTCGGCAGGATCACTGACCATATTTTTATTCTTATGCTGATTGACCCAGGTAGAAAAACGGTGAAATCCGTCGGGATTAAAAACAGGATCCAACAGTATAACCGCATTATCTAAATAATTTTTAACCTCCGAAGATTGAGATGCGGCGAGATAGTAAGCGTACAGGAGCGCAGCGTTACCGCCGCTGGCCTCGTTACCGTGAACACTGTAACCTTGATAGAGTACGACCGGACCGTCGCTGGCCTTTCCTCCCTCGAGATTAGCGACGTGGTTTTCTTTAATTTTTTCCAGTCGCCCGTGATTTTCCACCGAAGTAACGGTCAGATATATCAACGGACGTTGCTCGTAAGATCGGGCGTATTCTGTCAAAGTGACCCGGTCGGAAGCGTTCGCCAGTGCCCGAAAATACATGAGTACCTGGTCGTGACTGACGTGCCACTCCCCGATCTGAAATCCCAAAACGGACTCGGGTGTCGGAATATCCTCCGCAAAATTAGTGTCCGTAAAGTAATAATCCAGCGCAGGCTTTTGTGCGGTCAGCGAAAGAGAGACCAACAGGCAAAGAATTGATATAAGAATTTTATTCATAGTATTGTAGGATTGAAATGTAGGACAAAGCTAAAAAATCTTTTGGGGGGAGCAAAGCAGGGGGTAAATAAAATAAGTCAGAAATTATTCATAATCAAAGCAAAAGAAAAACTGGTACTGAAATTCACGATTAGAATTTCAGTACCAGTTTTTCTCAAAATGAACTATATCATTTTTCAGTTATGGACGAATTGAAACTAGTGTCAGGGCAGCTGTTCTATTACCTAATCTGGCAATCACCCGATATGTACCATAAGGGTAATCCAACAAATCAACGGTAACTCCTTGTACCTCCTGATATTTATCAGCGGTAAACCCTTCGATAAGTCGTCCCAGATTGTCATACACCTCGTATGAGACCAGACCGTTATAATCAGAAGCCAAAGATAGGTCGAAAAAGCCAGCACCTGGATTAGGAGACGCCACAAAGGCTATTGACTGGTCTTCCAACTCACCAACCGGTGTAGTTAAAGTTTCAGTTTGTAATACGTAGATAGCGCCATTATTAGTTCCGCCTTCATCATCCCCCGGTGCTCCAACAAGTATCCAGTAGCGATCATCCGACGGATCAGTAGAAATTTTAACACCAGAGAGGCCATAAGAGAAGTGATCACCCACAGAGAGGGTAATTTCTTCGTGTATCAATGCTTGATAGGACTGAACAGTCTGATCCTCATTAAGGTAGATGATCCAACCAGCCCCAACATCCTGATTATCGTGAAAACTCCCAATCAATACATCCTTCGTTCCATCACCGTTAAGATCTCCTGGTGACCCCATTCCGGCTGAAAATTCATTTTGTGAATTAATATCAGCTAATCCACCTGTTCCGGGAAGAATTTTCGTTTCACTGATAACTTTACCATCTTGGCTTAGATAGAATATATAAAAACCTCCCCGATTTATGCCCGTATCGTCATCACCTCGTACGGAAACAGCCAAATCTCCAAAACCATCATTATTCAAATCACCCATTGCAACTAGATCTGTTCCAAAAAAATCCTCACTATCCAAATCGCCCATAAAACCACTTTCTATACCATTGATTTTACGATGATTTTTTACGGTTCCATCTGCATTCAGAAATAAAATATAGACAGCACCAGCCCCTATTCCTCTTTCACGATCCGTAAAAGCACCTACAGCAATTTCATTTATTCCATCCTGATCTAAGTCACCAATATCTGCAATTCGTCTTCCAAAACCAGACCAGACACCTAATTGGTTGTCAATAAAATTACCTTCTGTAGCACTGATTTTCTGGTAGTTACTAACCGTTCCATCTGTGTTCATAAATAAAATCCAGATTTGCCCATAGTGGTCACCACCATCGTTGGCGTAAGGTGCTCCAACGGCTAAATCTATTACACCGTCATTATTTACATCACCAATGGCAGATAACCCGGTTCCAAAAATTCCACCGGTCATTAACGATACGTTTAACCCACCTAAAAAAGACCCAATTGTCTGAATAGAAGCAACCGTTGCGTCTGCATTCATAAATAAAATCTGTATTTCCCCCCTTGAGTTGTTACTACTATGAGCACCAACCGCCAAATCGTTGATACCATCTCCATTTAGATCTCCGATGGGCGTTATATCACAGCCAAACCGATCTCCGATGGTTGCTCCGACGGTAGCACCATTTATTTTTGTCACCACCTGAACATCTGCAGATTGTGCCCGTACATTAGAGATGTAAAAAGTCAAAATTGTAAATACCAAAAGAAAATGTAATTTTGTTTTCATACTTAATGTTGTTTTACTAGAAATTATTATAGAAAATTTATGTAAATAAAAATAGACTATTCTGTTTGGAATTATATATTATATAGTTATACCAAAGATACGAACAAAAAATGAAATATTTAGTTACTATTTGTGCCAGAGGAGGATCTAAGGGAATACCAGGAAAAAACATCAAAGAGATAGGAGGAAAGCCACTTATTGCTTACAGTATTATTACCGCCCAGAAATTTCTGAAGAAACATTCGGGAATACTAACCCTTAGTACAGATAGTGAGGAGATCAAACAAGTAGCGTCGGAACATGGTTTGAAAACAGATTATTTGCGCCCTCCCGCGTTTGCCACAGATAATGTAAGCAAAAGTCCTGCCTTAAATGATATTTTAATTTACGAAAAAAAAAGAACAGGTATCGACTTTGATTATTTAATTGATTTGGATCTTACCTCTCCATTACGTTCCGTGGAAGACATAGAAAACGCTTTGGAGGTTATTCGGGCAGATACCGAAGCAGTAAATCTGGTTACTGTTTCCCCTCCACACCGAAATCCATATTTTAATATGCTCGAACGAAAAAAGGATGGTTATTTTCATTTAAGTAAAAAATTGGAAAAACCGATATTCAGCCGTCAGGAAGCTCCTTTAGTCTATGATATGAATTCTTCTTTTTATATTTTCAGTAAGAAATATTTCTCCGGAAATTACAGTGGATCTATTACAGATAAGACACTGGTATATGAAATTCCTCACATTTGTTTCGACGTAGATACGCCTCTGGATTTTGACTTTATGGAAATGGTCATTAAAAATAAAAAATGGATTTTTTAATATGAAAAAAGTCCTGGTAATTGGTTTGGGTAGTGCGGGAAAAAATCATGTCAACGCGCTTAATAAAATAGAAAATAATAAAATTGACATCTTTGCTTTGCGCAATAACCCCAAACATGCGAAAACCTATCAAGATGTAAGAAATATAGCGTCATTAGATGATTTACTAACGATCCCCGATTTTGCCATTATTGCTAATCCTACAAGCCTGCACGCACAACAAATAGAGAATATTTTAGAATATAAAATACCATTGTTAATCGAAAAACCCGTAGTGACTACACTTGCAGACGGAATCCGAATTCAGAAAGAAATAACCAGAAAAAATATTACTACTCACGTAAGTTGTAATCTTCGTTTTCTCAAAGTAATGCAATTCACCAAAAAATTTTTAGCAGAAAAAACTTTGAGAATTAATGAAGTAAATATTTATGGAGGTTCTGATCTCAGCCAGTGGCGCCCCCATCAGGATTTCAGAAAATCATATAGTGCCAACGAAGAACTTGGTGGGGGGATTCACATGGACTGGATTCATGAACTCGATTATCTATACTGGCTATTCGGAGAACCAGAAGATGCCACAAAAGTGTTTGGTCGAAAATCTTCTATGGCCATTAACTCCATCGACTATGCGAATTACATTTTTACCTATCCCGAATTCTATGCTTCCATTATTTTAAATTATTATCGAAAAGATCGTAAGAGAACCATGGAAGTTGTAACTTCGACTGGCACACTGCTGGTAGAAGTTGAGTTAGGTGATGTTTATTTTGCGGGTGAAAAGATTTTTTCTTATTCCGAACCATTAATTAATACATATACCAGCCAGATGGAATATTTTTTAAAAACTCTAAAAAATGACACTGTATCCATGAATAATTTTGATCACGCTCTCACTGTTCTAAAAATGTGTCTTCCCGATGAAAAAGCTTAAAAATAAAATAATTCTCGTCACAGGTGGTAGCGGATTAATCGGCTTGGCCACGCTCAAACATCTTGTGAAAGAAGGTGCGCAAGTGATTAATCTCGATGTTGTATCTCATCCCAAAAAGGTGAAGGCTAAATTCATAAAAATGGATGTTACCAGAAAAAAGAGCATTCAGAAGGCTATCAAAAAAATCATCAAAACTTATGGTCGCATTGATGGCTTGGTAAATAATGCTTATCCGCGTACAAAGGACTGGGGCAATAAATTTGAATTAGTAACCGATGAAAGTTGGAAAACAAACGTAGATATGCAAATGAATAGCGTATTTACAGTCTGTCAGCTTGTATGTGCGGAAATGATAAAACAAAAAAAAGGAGCCATTGTCAACATTGCCTCCATATACGGAGTAGTTGGCAATGACTTTACAGTATACGAGGGTACAGATCTGACTTCTCCCGCCGCTTACGCTGCTATTAAAGGAGGTATTATCAACTTTACCCGCTACTTAGCCTCGTATTTTGGAAGCGCACAAATCAGGGTAAATACAGTTTCCCCTGGTGGCGTTTTTAACCACCAGCCCAAAAAGTTTGTTGAAAATTACGAACATAAAGTTCCATTGAAAAGAATGGCCAGCCCCGAAGACATAGCTCCTGCTATCAGCTTCTTACTTTCCGAAGAAAGTAGCTATATTACCGGCCATAATTTAATTGTTGATGGTGGTTGGTCCGCTATCTAAATCCCCCCAATCATGAAAATAGGCAAAACCTTCATCTCCCCTACTCACCCCTGCTACATCATCGCCGAAGCCGGCGTCAACCACAACGGACAACTCGACCTGGCCCTCGAACTGGTCAGACAGGCCAAAGCAACTGGTGCGGATTGTGTCAAATTTCAAACGTTTAAGGCGGAGGCCGTCGTCACTAAAAACGCACCGAAGGCTAATTATCAACTGGAAGTTACAGACCGCCAGGAGTCGCAGCTGGCCATGCTGCAAAAACTGGAACTGGATCTGGCAGATTATCAGCAGATTATTGCGCTTTGTAAAAAACTGGATATTCAGTTTTTGTCTACGCCGTACAATTATGCGGATGCGGATTTTTTAAATGAACTGGGTGTAGATGCTTTTAAAATTGCCTCGGGACAACTGGTAGAATTGCCCTTTCTGGAATATGTGGCCAAACTCGGTAAACCGATGATTATTTCCAGTGGGATGGCGACGCTGGCCGAGGTCTACGAAGGAGTGCAGGCTATCCGGAACGCGGGCAATCACGAGATTGTGTTGCTACAATGTACGACCAATTATCCTTCAAAAATCGAAGATACCAACCTCAAAGCCATGAATAGTATGGGGCAGGCACTCAAAGTATTGATTGGATATTCGGACCACGTGACTAATAATTATGCCTGTTTTGCGGCCGTGGCACTGGGTGCCAGGGTCATCGAAAAACATTTTACACTAGACCGGGAAATGCCCGGACCGGATCATTCCTGCTCGCTCGACCCGGCGGGTTTTACGGAACTTGTCCGGGGTATCCGGCAGACAGAACTGGCAATGGGATCGGCGGTCAAAAAGCCATCAGCCGCAGAGGTTGCCAATACGGTAGGTATGCGCCGGAGTGTCGTGCTGACCAAAGATTTGGCGAAAGGAACGATTCTCCAGACTGCTCATCTTGCTTTTAAACGACCCGCTACCGGACTTGCTCCCAAACGGCTTCCGGAACTGATCGGAAAATCGCTGACCAGTGATTTACCCGCTGATCATTTACTGACGGATAAAGATATTAACTGGTAATGGAGATCATTCGTATTACTGCCACAAACCGACCACTGGTCACCGATTTCCTTAAAATAGCAGGGGCAACGACTTTACAGAAATTTCGCTATTACGATTCCAGGTCACTGGATATCATGGACCATCATCTGGCCACCTTTGTCATTCGTCACCAGGATAGTTCCATCGCTTATGGTCATCTGGACCGCGAGGAGGATACCATCTGGCTGGGTATCGCCATTGCGGAAAATTTTCAGGGTAAAGGACTGGGAACGTTGATGATGACGCACTTGCTGAGCTATGCCCGGTTACAGGAAATTCCAAAAATAAAACTGGCTGTTGATCTGGATAATGAGGCGGCAATTCCGCTTTATAAAAAATTTGGATTTAAAATATGTCAGCAAACTCCAAAAATATTTTTTATGGAATGGACACTTCCTGCGTTTCGAGGGAGTTAAAACCTTCTCTAAACTTCCATTAATTGGCTACAATTGGTAAATTTGGACAAGCTCTAATTACCGAAATTCAGTTGTAAAAATGTTGAGTGTGTGACAAATTTGGGGCACTTGCCTGTTGGCCAGTCGTACCCCCTGTACGGTTGACTATTTTTGTTTAGCTTTGGTCAACGAAATTGTTTACAATTCTTTATTTCCAATAAAAAATGCACCACAAACCAATCTCCTTTTATGTAAGTACAATGGCTTTTTACGGAATGGTCCCGAAGGAGATGATTCGGCGGGCATCGGCGGAAAATTTCCCCCTGGAATTCAGTTCTGCCCTGCCGTATCGGGAAGATATGGAAACACTATTCAACGAATATCCCCATTCCAAACTCGCCCATAATTATTTCCCGGCTCCTGCGATCCCATTTGTTCTGAACCTGGCCAGTGCAGATCCAATGATCCGCACCCAATCTATCGAACACGTACTCAAGGGTTTACGCTGGACGAAGCGGGGAGGCGCTGCCTTCTACGCAGCCCACGCCGGCTTCTGTATTGATCCACGTCCGGAAGATTTGGGACGGCAACTACAGCAATCAACGGACCGGATTGACCGCGAAAAACACTGGGAATTATTCCTGGATTCTATTCGGATCATTTTACCGATTGCCGAGGCGCTGGAACTGGATTTTTATATTGAAAACAATGTAACCGCCAAAATGAATCTGAACGTGCACGGGGAGTCCCCGCTGTTGTGCAGCGATCCACAGGAAATACAACGGCTCATCCGGGAGGTTAGTCATCCGCGTCTGGGCATTCTGCTGGATACTGCTCATCTGAAAGTTTCCGCCCATACCCTGAATTTTTCTGCCACCGAGGCCGTTAAAATAATAGCGCCCTCCGTGCGGGCCATTCACCACAGCGACAACGAGGGCGAACTGGACAACAATCAGCCCATCGGATCCGGTTACTGGTTTGGTGAGTTTATGCCACTTTTTGGCAACATTCCACACGTTTTGGAAGTTAAAAAACAGGATATTCCTGCTATCAAAAAACAGATAGAACGACTGACCGTGGCCCTGAAAACGGGCGTGGTCTGATGAATAATGCTATTCCTAACTTTTAGGTTTTAAAATATGACACCAACAATTGATCAGTTACTCGTCCGGAAAACGGATTCGCTGGAAACCGTGCTTAAGATTATTGATGCTTCGGCGCAGGGCATCTGCTTCGTCGTGGATGAAAACCAGCAACTGGTGGGTATCCTGACCGACGGAGATATTCGCCGGGCATTTATGAACCGGTTGACCCTTTCAGCTACGGCCGGGGAAACCATGAATACTTCTTTTACCAGTCGCCCGGTTGAAACACCCCGCGAAGAATTATTACAATTACTAGACCACCGTATTCGCCACATCCCACTGGTAGATGAAACCGGCCGGCCGGTGGACTACGCCTGTATACATCGCTATAATCGCTTTCCCGTTTCGGAGCCGGAACTGGGTGGCAACGAGCTGGAATATGTAACCAACTGTATCAAAACCAACTGGATTTCTTCGGCTGGAAAATATGTCCGGGACTTTGAAAAAATGGTAGCGGAATACTGCGGCGTTCCGTACGCGGCGGCGGTCAGCAATGGCACGGTCGCACTCCACCTGGCACTGGAGGCACTCGGCATCGGCGAAGGCGACGAAGTCATCGTTCCCGACCTGACTTTTGCAGCGAGTATCAATGCCGTCATTTATAGTGGCGCGACTCCGGTCATCGTGGATATTGATGCTACTACCTGGAATATTTGTCCCGCAGCAATGGCCCGCGCCATCACGCCCAAAACCAAAGCGGTCATGCCGGTACACTTGTATGGACTACCCGCAGAAATGGACGCGATCCGGGACCTTGCCAAAAAACATAATTTACTGATCGTGGAGGATGCGGCCGAGGCGATTGGTAGTGTATATAAAAATAAGAAGGCTGGCAGTATGAGCGACGTGGCGACGTTTAGTTTTTATGGAAATAAAACAATTACCACGGGAGAAGGTGGAATGGTTTTGTTTCAGGACGAGGAAGTTTATAAAAAAGCGATAGTTCTGCGGGATCACGGAATGGATAAAAACAAAAGATACTGGCATAATTTCGTAGGATATAATTATCGGCTGACCAACTTGCAGGCAGCAATTGGCGTGGCTCAGATGGAACGGATTGACGAGATCATCACACGTAAGGTCGAGATGGGAAAATTGTATAATGAAGGTTTGAAAGATATTTCTGAATTTCAATTACCTGCGGACTTTGATCACGTGACGAATACCTACTGGTTGTATACGATTGTTCTGGAGGACCATTGTGAACTGGACCGGGACGCACTGATCGGTAAGTTACAACAAAACGGCATTGAAACCCGTCCGGTTTTTTATCCGCTGCACGCGATGCCACCTTATCAGCAGTACGTACGGAACGAGCGTTATCCGGTGGCCGACCGGGTATCCAAACGGGGAATTTGTCTGCCGAGTTATCTGAGTTTGCAGCCGTCCGAGATTGCGTTTATTTGTGGGGTATTAAAGAAGCAGGTTAATTTGGTGAAGTTGTAAAATAGGCTGTTCAATTGATAATTAAAAGTAACTGCACTTTTTGATGTGAGCTTCTACAAAAATTTGACTGTCTTTTTTCCTTCTGTTCATTTTTTTTGGCAGAAAAAAAAACGAAACAAAAAAATCTGCCGCCTGTCGCATTTTTCGAATTCGGCACGTCTAATAAAATATCAAACCGAATAAACTCGCTTTTGAGTTTTGTCTCTAAGTTTTAATTTGTTGATTATCAATCATTTAGTTTTGACTCAACCATTATTTAGCTCACACAGTATTCGTTTTAAGATATTTTATTAATGTACCGAATGGAAAAAAACTCAAGGTCGGAAAATTCATCAAGCGGGAACAGTTTCGATCATTAATGGAAATATTTATGCTACATAAATTCAAATTTGATGCAAAAAATGCAAGAAGAAATTTTCAAAATCTATAAAGTAGATTGCACACCTTAACTGTAAATGAATATTTCATTCCTGTCTTTTTGTCTTACACTTTTTCCACACATGACCAAACAGCAACGCATCTATCTCGACATTCTTCATCTTTACCTTTCGGAAACGGTGGCGAATTTTGCGTTGCCGGCCCGCCGGACCTTATACGGATCGGGTCTGAAAGAACAGATGAGCCGCTCGGTAAATTCGGTCTTTAAATCGCTGAAAAATACTATTTATTATTTTGGCAAAAAAAATACTTACCAGGAAAAATTAGTCGGCAACCACTGGATTTATGTGATTGGAAATAATAATTTAAATAGCCTGGCCTTTATAAACCAAGAGCTTTCCAACACTGTATTTGTGACGCCTTTTAATTTTTCAAAGTCCGGTGTTCGCATTATTCCATTATTTCTGCCTTTTCATTTTTTTTATTTTCTTAAAAATATTCCGACGCTGATTTCCCTGATCCGTTCGGAAAAATATCCGGTTCGCCGCTGCCGGGATGCGGCCGTGCGGGCAATGGGACAATACGAGGCTTGTTTATATTTATTAAAAAAATACCGGCCCCGTGCTATTAGTTTTTCCAACGATCATACCGTCGAAGCAAGGGCTTTACTGTTAGCGGCGAATTATTTAAACATTCCAACTTTCTACGTACAACACGCTTGTGTACGACCCGATTTTCCTCCTTTAAAATTCAGCGTCAGCTTTCTGGAAGGTCAGGATTCACTGGATAAATACCAAAAATCCGGTCCCGCACGGGGAGAAGCCGTGCTCGTCGGTGTACCGCGGATCACGCCTTATCTGAAGCAGCGAAAAACTAAAACGTCCCAAAATGATGCACAAAAAATAGTAGCGATCGGCCTTTGCGCCAATTTACTGGATCCCGCCGAAAGTATCGAAAATTTGTTACAGACGTTGAAAAAACATTTCCCTGACCGTAATATCACTTACCGCCCCCACCCTGCGGATCGCCGGAAAATTGAGATTCCCTCCGGTATACCTATTTCCAATAGCCGCGAAGAAAATCCATTTAATTTTTTATTAAAACAAGACCTGGTCATTGCGGGCAATACGTCGATTCATTACGAAGCAGCACTGCTGAACGTCCGGGCCATTTATTATAAATTTGACCCGGCAGGTAAAACCGAAGACATGTATGATTTTGTTAAAAATGGATTGGTTCCCGAGGCAGCCACCGGGACGGAGTTGATTGACGAAATTAAAAAAGTGCACGGCAGACAAAGCACCGCCACTGAAAAAGTCCGTTATTACGATGCGACCATTGGTACGCCCGACGAAGGTCGTAGTCATCAGCTGGTGGTACAATACATTAAAGATTTCCTCATTCAAAATCAAGAAAAAGTATGAATCTATGGAAATCCATGTCGGTTTATACCGTTTCTAATCTACTAAGACAGGCCATTGGTTTTGTGTTATTGCCAGTAATTACGGCGTATTTGAGTAAAGGGGAAAACGGAGACCTTACGACTATTACTTCGATGGTCACCCTCTTAGGATCTTTTATGATTTTAAGTGCCCCAGGCGCTATCAATCTGGAATATTTCAGGCAGGATCAAGGAAAAGAAAACTTCCCCACTTATATCAGCAGTACCTTAGTCAATCCGTTGATTCTTTTTTTAGTATTGACTTTTCTAGCTTTTTTATTTGGCCCCGTATTGTCAAACCGCTTTGAAATTCCAGTAAATTGGATTTATGTAATTCCTTTTCTGTCACTTACGACTTTGTTACCCCAGGTATTATCAATTATTTATCAGGCAAAAAACCAGTCTTTTCAGTACGCCGCTTACAATGTAAGTATGACAACACTGGATTTGTTATTTTCGCTTTTGCTAATCATTGGCTTGAGTATGGATTGGGAAGGCAGAATCATTGGAAATTTTGGCACTAAAATCCTTTTTGGGTTTATTGCTTTTTTTATATTATACCGTTCAAAATTAATACGATTTAATATTAACTGGGCCTACACAAAAGATGCATTCTTCTTCGGACTACCACTAATCATACATATTCTTTCGGTAAATGTGATGGATTTATCTGATCAACTTTTCATCAGAGAGATGATCGGAAAAGAAGAACTGGGAGTTTATAGTATCGGATACAAAGTAGGAATGATTATTCTGATTTTACAAGCTGCAATTGTGATGGCCTGGCAACCTTTTCTATTTAACAAATTAAAAGAAATTACGCCAAAGAAAAAGCGGGAAATTGTCCGGTTGTCTTATCTGATAATGGCAGGAATTGCGGTGGCTGCGGGAATATTGTATCTGGTCAGTCCTATAATTTTCAAGTATTTCGTGTTATCGCAGGAATATCAGGGAGGAATAAAATACGTTGGAATTATCGCCCTGGCGTATGTATTTTTAGGATGGTATAAAATGTTTTCCAGTTACATAATTTATACAAAGCATAATAAATATCTTTCCTACATTGCCGTTTTCAATATTATTTTCAACCTGGTCTTAAATTATTTTTTGATTGGAAAATATGGAACAATGGGTGCAGCATATGCGACCGCAATTTCTTATTTTTGTTTTTTTGCAATTACCGCCACGGTAAGTCAGATGGTATATCCGATGCCGTGGCTAAGAACTTTTGAGAAAGAATAGCATGATTTATAAAATTGTAAAAAATATTTACCGGTTTTTCATAAATAAAAAACGAAATATCCAACGTAGCTACTGGTCATGGCGGGCACGATTGATAGCAGGATCTTACAAAAATCCGCCTATCGTTTCGTTCCAATCTACTTTTACACCACAAACTCATTTTGGTAAAAACACCCATTTTAATGGAATGTATATCGCCGGATCAGGAAAAGTAACAATTGGTGATAATTTCCATTCAGGAAGAGGTTGTAAGATGATTACCAGTTATCACAATTTTGATAAAGGCACGCATATTCCTTATGACCGTACGATGATTCATAAAAACATTATCATCGAAGACAACGTTTGGCTGGGAGACGATGTCATGGTTTTGGGTGGTGTCACGATTGAAGAAGGTGCAGTGATTCAGGCTGGTAGCGTAGTCGCTAAAAATGTTCCTAAATATGCTATTGCCGGAGGACATCCGGCAGTGCCTTTTAAATATCGGGACAAAGAACATTATGAACGATTAAAAGCAGCAGGAAAATTCATTTAGCCTTACTTTTTTTCCTGTTTAAATTTTATTGTTCCCCCTATTTTTTCTTCTTCCGTTTAGGTTTGGTCGCCTTCACTTCCTCCTTTACTTTTCGTTCCGGTACAAATTCCATTTCACTCAAATGATCCGCCGCTGGCACTTCCCGGTCTTTAAAGTAGAAAAACAAAGCAGCCAAAAATCCAACCATTAACAAAATAGACGCAATTAAAGCAATCATACCACCAACATACCAGGAACTCGGTTCAAACCGCATTTCCACCGTATGCGTACCCGCCGGAAGTCTGGCAGCCCGTAGGAGATAATTCGCACGCAACAATCCACCTTCCATCAGTTGATCGTCCAGATAAATTTTCCAGCCTTTGGATTCCGGATAATAGATTTCTGAAAAGATGGCCAGACGATCATTCGCCGCCGTGTAATTGTACGTCATCTGGTCCGGAGAATAACTGGTCAGTTTGATATTATCCGCCGGATTCCGGGTGATCGTCAATCCACCAAGTTTAGCGGCTTCAGACTGCCGGAGAACGGCCGTTTTACGGGGTTCCAGATTAGCCAGGGCAGCAATCTCGGCGTCGGCCCCGGCGACGGTTTGATATTCTTCTACAAACCAAGCATTGCCCAACGCTTCCGATAATTTAGCTACTTGTGGCGGAGCGTTCTGTCCTCCCTGAATCACATATTTAGTGTTGAGCATCCCCAGAATATTCAGATGTTCCAGTGGATTCTGTCCGTACTGCGGATCGAGATAGCGTTCGGCGACATCCTGTAAAATCATTAATTTAGCCGCGTGGTAACCACCAATACTTTTATGAAAATAGGAAGCATCTGCACTTTTGAACGGCGTACCCCTGGACAAATCCAGTACCCGGAAATGCGGATCAGGATCGGCCATAATTTGCTGATCGGCGGGCGTAGGGTTAGCGGAAGCAGTGGCTTGTTTCGGCGTTTCATATTTTTCTGCGAACAAGATTCTTTTATTGACCAACCAAACATCCAGCACACTCAGCGCACCTACCAGAAGGACCGCCACCAATACTTTTATCTTTCCTTTTAAAAACGCAAAAATACTCCCTGCAGCCAGTCCGATAAACAACAGGGATCGCAGCGCATCCATCCTTAAAATACTGGCCCGGTCCGCCAGAATAGTCGGTAAAATATTAGCTGGCAACCGACCGTCTTTCGCCGGATTGGAAAAATCCATTATAAAACTTCCGGCGAAAGCCAGCAGACATAATCCACCCGTAATACCCAAAGCGATCGTCAATGCTTTTTGCTTTTGAGCTACCGTATATTTTTTGGAAACAACACCCTGCAATCCTAAAACAGCCAGTAAAACAACCGCCAGGTGGGTCAATCCAAGCACCATACTAACTGCCCGGAATTTATTAAACATTGGTACGTAATCTACCAGAAAACTATTTAGAAAAAAGTTGCCGCCCCAGGCCAGCATCAACGTAAAAATGGCAGAAGCCAGCAACCAGGCTTTGATCTCTCCCGGCACTAAAAACGCACCCAGAAAAAACAGAAAAACGATGATCGCTCCAAAATAAATAGCTACTCCAACGAAGGGTTGATTGCCCCAGTACATGGTTGCCGCTACCTGTTGTTCAGCTGCTTTGATCGCGGCATCTCTGGGCATAGACTGCGAAAAATTAGCGACCATATTTCGATAAATCTGATCGTGCGTTTCGGTCCCCCGGAAATGCTGGGAAGCACCTCCTCCGTTAAAATTGGGGATCAACAAAGTCATGGATTCCATAATACCGTAGCTCCAGGCGAAGATATAATCCTTTTCCAGTCCGTCTTTCCCACCTTTGGCAGAAAGTTCGGAAGTACCCCGGATGGTTTCTTTCGCGTATTCCTGGGTGACCCAAATCCGGTCGGCATTGGCAGCGATTCCAAGTAATCCGGTAGCGACCAGAATAGCACTCGCTTTGATAAAATTAGCCAACGTCCCTTTACGAATGGCCCCAACAAATTGTACCACTCCCAGTATAATTAACATCCATCCTGCATAAAAAGTAATTTGCAGGTGATTGGCCAGAATTTCCATGGCCATAAATAAACCAAACAGCGCTCCTCCCAATAAATATTTCCCCCGGTAGGTCAGTAAGGCACCGGCAAAAAGGCCCGGCAAAAGGGCTACTGCGGCCATTTTGGTCGAGTGTCCGGCCTCCGCCAAATCTATCTGATAATTGGACAATCCAAAACCCACCGCCCCGATGATCGACAGCCGCCAGTCAACGCCCAGCGTAATTAACAACAGGTAGCAACAGAACATCGCTACCAGTACGACGGTATGCGGATTGGTTACTGACTGTTTTAAAAACAAAATACTGTAAGGAATTCGGGTCAGGTTGTTTCCTTTGGCCATTTGTATCTGGTAAGTAGGCATTCCACCAAACATCGAATTGGTCCAGAGGGGTGTTTCTCCCGTTTCGGCGCGCACTTTTGCCATCTCTCCCTGCATGCCACGGGCCCGTACATTATCCCCCTGGGTGAGTACTTTGCCTTCAAAAACATAAGGAGAGAAAAAGATAAAAGAGATCGCCATCATCAGAAAATAGGCGAGCAAATGTGGTAACAGGCGCTTGAGGGTCGATTGATTCATTATTGTATGTTTCGATATTTTGGTGATTGAACGAACTACTATTTACTTATGCGAATCGGAGGTTGAAAAAAAATCAGAATAGCATAGATTTACAATAGACTTAACATGGGTGTTTTTGCTATTTGCTTTTGGCCATTGGCTATTTGCGCTCTTTCATTGCGATTGAAGGGAGCAAATAGCCAGAAGCAAGGGTATTCAATTTACCCTATGGACTTTGAAAATTTTTTCTTGCATTTTTTGGATCAAATTCGAACTTTCACAGCAATTTTCCGATAATAAATGCTTCCATTAGTGACCGAAACTGTTCCCGCTTGATGAATTTTCCGACCTTGAGCTTTTTTCCATTCGGTATATTAATAAAATATCTTAAAACGAATACTGCGTGAGCTAAACTGAAACTAGATCAAAAGTAAACAACTGATAATCAATGACTTAAAATTTAAAAACAGAACTCAAAAGCGAGTTTATTCGGTTTGATATTTTATTAGAAATGCCGAATTCGAAAAATGCGACAGGCGGCAGATTTTTTGGCCTGCCTTCCGAGAAACGCAGGCAGGTTTCGTTTTTTTTCTGCAAAAAAAGGAACAATAAAAATAAATTTAAAAGTAAAATTTAAAAAATTGCAATCTGTTTGTTACATGGGAAGTGCCAGCAGTTTTTTCTGTTAATTAAACACCCTAGCCAGAAACAAGCGTCAAGAAACATCTTTCAGAGACTTTTTTATTCTAGATTAGAAATTTAATTCCTGATTTGCATAAATATTTTATTTTTAAAAATTAAATTGTTTGGTAGTTACCTGAGGTTAGCGCTCTTTTGTTAAGAGAGCGCTAACCCTAAACAGGTAACCGTCCAGAATATTATTCCTTAACTACCACTAACAATCGGTTCATTCGTTTGTATTCACCCACTTTAGCGGTCAGTAAGTAAGTTCCGGCAGGCAACATTTCCAAATTAAAATGCAAGGGCCGGGTCGTTAATTCATCCACCGATTTCGACATCATTGGCTGGCCAAAATTATTGTGAATTTGAATGAACGCAGCCTCTCCGGCGTAACCGGAAAGATCAATCCGGACTTCATCCTTTGCCGGATTTGGGTATAATAATAACTGGTCTTCCGACTGCTGATGTTTGAATTCAATGATGTTGGAAAAACTACTTTCTCCCTCCGTATGAATCGCCTGAATTTGATAATAAACAATACCAGGAGCCAATCTTTCCGTGTCATAAGACTGGTACTGGATCGCATTGGTTGTTTGAGAACCGAACGCTTCGCGGTGCTCAATGGCAGTAAAATTAATTCCATCGTAAGACCGGCCAATTGCAAAACGTTCATTTTTAAAGTCGGTATTTGTAGACCAGTTTAGTTGAACCCCATCCGGCGTGCTGGTCCCACGCAAAAATAACATCGCCTGTCCGGGAGCAACAAACAAGCCGGAAGCACCGCTGCCACCCGTGATGGTCACCGTATAATCTTCCACTTCTCCTTCGGTAAAACTGGCACAGGATCCGACGTAATTATCTTTGCTAACCACGACCCGCATCCGGGTAGGACCATTACTGGCCGTTGCCGGAATATTGATGGTACCACTTACGACCGATCCGGAATTATTGAATCGCTGGAAAACCCGTTCCCCATTATCCGTAAAATCTCCATCCTGATTTAAATCAATCCAGACGCGCCAGTAAAGATCAGGCTGGTAACCATCCCAGCTGAGACCCGGCGTCAGCGTGATACCGGTGGCAGTACCTGCTGCAATTGTAGCGGACTGATCCGTATAATCTCCGTACCCGCAAACCGATGGACCACATTTACCGGTAGTATTGTTAATCGTACCAATGGCCACATTGCTGATCCATTCCTGCCACGGTTGTGATGACTGATATTCACAATAATTTTCCGGTGGAATTGGAGTATTGTTACCTGTGATATTAATTGCATAATCTTCGACTTCTCCTTCCGTGAAGCTGGCACAGGATCCGACGTAATTATCCCTGCTGACCACGACCCGCATCCGGGTAAGACCATTGCTGGCCGTTGCTGGAATATTGATGGTACCATTTACGACCGATCCGGAATTATTGAATCGCTGGAAAACCCGTTCACCATTATCCGTAAAATCTCCATCCCGATTTAAATCAATCCAGACGCGCCAGTAGAGATCCGGTTGATATCCATCCCAGCTGAGACCCGG
>CAKZUV010000154.1 GCA_937921555.1 uncultured Saprospiraceae bacterium | reverse complement strand
GGTGAACGATACACCGACTACGGTACCAGGTTCCAGTTACACGATCAACACAGATTGTGCGGCCAGTGACCTGGAATTATTTGCGAATATCACGAATGGAAGCGGCACGGTAAATAGTTACGCCTGGACAGGTCCTAACGGCTTTAGTTCAGCGGATGCCAATCCGGTAATTGCCAATGCCACGGAAGCGGCCAATGGAAATTATATCCTAACCATCACCGATGACAATGGATGTACCGCAACGGGCAACGTAACCATAAACACGATTACGAATACAGTTGCTCAACCAGTAATTGCGAGCAGCGGCCCTGCCTGTGAAGGAGAGCAGATTACGTTAAATGTAAATGCTTACACGGGCACCAATGTGACCTACACCTGGACTACACCGAGTGGCACGACGACGGATATCACAGGCTTAAATACAAATGAGATTGTGATCACGCCGGTAGACGATGCGACGCACACGGGAACCTATATGGTAACGATTGAAGTTGATGGTTGTGTACTGGAAAGTCAAACAATCGAAGTAGATGTGTTTGATACACCAACAGCTACCCCGGTAGCGACGGCGAGTACGATTTGTGAAAACGGCGACTTAGCCTTAACGGCGAATGCCACCGGTCAGGGTATTTTATCTTACCAGTGGACGGGCCCGAACGGATTTAGTTCTAGTTTAGAAAATCCAAATATTGTAAATGCAACGCCTGTAAATAATGGTCAGTATATTTTGACGGTGACCAGTGGTACGGGATGTATTATAACCGAAAGTATTACGGTAACCAATATTGTAGAAACACCAGAAGCACCGACGATCGCTACGGCGAATATTTGTGAAGGTGAAAATATTGTGTTGACCACTAGTGCGAGCGGAATATTATTCGAGTGGATCGGACCACTGGGGTCTTCTGCCGGAACACTTGCTCTGCCAGGACTGACGACTACGACCAACTCAACAAGTTTACCAGTTAGTAGTGATTCTTATCTGCCAGGTGAGTGGAGTGTTAGAGTAACGGACGCCAACGGCTGTACCAGTATCTCGGATGCGGTAGCACTGATCATCAACGAAGTACCGGTAGCGCAAGCGTTTAACGCCGGAGCAATTTGCTCGGGAGATGCAACGGAATTATCGGCCACGTTTGTCAGTGGAGCTAGTTACGAGTGGAGAATTGCGGGTAGTTCGGAGATTATTTCTACCCTACAAAATCCAATCATAACGGATGTAGTAGGAACAACGACGTACGAATTAACGGTAATCAATAACGGCTGTATTTCTGATCCGGTGGCTACTACCACGGTAACGGTAGAACAAACCCCGGCGACGGCCCCAATTGCTACGTATAGTCTGAACGGAGATTGTTCTCCTTCCGATCTGGAATTATTTTCCAATGTGAGTATTGGAAATATTACGAGCTACGAGTGGAGCGGACCAAACGGATACACGGCAAACGTTGAAAATCCATTGATTGAGAATGCCGATGAAACCAGCAACGGATCCTATACCTTAACGGTGACTACGAGTGGTGGCTGCACGGTAAGTGAAAGTATCCAGGTGGTGGGGATTGTAGATCAGCAGGCGCAACCGATTATTACGAGTAGTGGTCCTGCGTGTGGAGGAGAAACAATTGTTTTGAGTGTGCCGGCTTACGCGGGTGCTAACGTAGACTACGTCTGGGATTTGCCGAGTAATGTAAATGTAACGGGAGAGAATACAAATCAGATTATCATTACGCCGGCTGATGAGACGATCCACGAAGGAACGTATCAGGTGACGGTAACGGTTGATGATTGTGTACTGACTTCAGATACTTATACGATTGATGTATTCGCTACTCCAACGGCCACACCAACGGCGACGGCAGGAAGTATTTGTGAAGGAGAAGTGTTGAGTCTCACAGCAAATGCACAAAATACAACGGACTATTACTGGACGGGGCCGAACGGCTTTACGGCCACGGCCGAAAATCCGGTATTGAGTAATGTAAATATAAACAATAACGGAACGTACACCTTAGTAGCCACGAGCGAAAGCGGCTGTACGATTACCGAGAGTATAACGATTGATAATATTGTACCGACTCCGGTGATGCCAACGATTTCAGTTGAAAGCCAGGTATGTGAGGATGAAATTATCACCCTTGCGGTACAAGAGCAGTACACTGGAACGAGCATAGACTATGTCTGGACCAACGGAGCTGGCGTAGAGATCGGTAATACGGCCATCGTAGATATTGATCCATTAAATGGTGATGCAATTTCACCTTACCGGGTGATGATTACAGTGGACGGATGTACATCTCCACTGAGCGCAGCGGCGGCAGTAGAGGTAGGACAACTACCGGTAGCCACGGCAAATAACAGCGGCTTTATCTGTGCGGGTGAAGACGGTCAGTTAATCGCCGGAACAGTAAGTGGCGCGAGTTACGAATGGCGGGTAGCAGGATCGAATACGATCATATCTACCGATCAGACCCCGACTATTTTTAATTTAAATAGTACGACGACTTACGAGTTGACGGTGATCTCAGCAACGGGTTGTATATCCAATCCGCTAGCGACGACTACAATTACAGTGAATGATTCGCCACAGGTTAATCCATCGGAAAGTTACACGGTAAATACCGATTGTTCACCGGCCGATCTAACCTTATTTGCGAATGCCAGCAACGGATCAGGAAATATTGTAGACTACGCTTGGAGCGGACCAAATGGTTACACGGCCAGTGTCGCAAACCCATTGATTGAAAACGCAACGGAAGCGAACAACGGTTCTTACCAGTTAGTAGTAACGGATGAGTTTGGTTGTACGACCACGGGAAGCGTGGAAGTATCAGGTATTCAAAATTCGGTGGCCCAGCCACAGGTAGCGAGTACGGGACCAGCGTGTGAAGGCGAGCAGATCGTACTGAGTATTCCAGCTTATACCGGATCAAATGTAGATTACCAGTGGAATGTTCCAAGCAATATCAATGTGACCGGAACGAATGGTAATCAGATCATCATCAGTCCGGTGGATGCAAGTATCCACGAAGGTAATTATACGGTTACGGTGATGGTGGACGGCTGTACAATCAGTTCGGATGTTTACGCACTTGATGTGTTTGACCAGCCCACGATTACGCCGGAAGCGACTACGGATGCAACCTGTGAATCGGGTACGATCAACCTATTGGCGAACGCAAATAATGCAACGAGCTACCAGTGGAGCGGACCAAACAACTTTAGTTCAAACGCAGAAAATCCGATTATAACGAATGTCGATGTAGCGAATAACGGAACGTATACTTTGATCGCCACGAGCGTGAGCGGATGTACGGTGACGGCGAGTGTCAACGTAGAAATTATCGGGGCACAACCCGTACAACCTGCAATCCTGACGGCAGCAGAGGTATGTGAAGACGAAGACATTGTATTAAATATCCAGCAAAGTTATTCCGGAACAAGTATCAGTTATGCCTGGTACAACGGAACCGGATCAGTGATTGGGAATACGGCGAGTTTGACAGTCCCGGCAAGTAGTATCGATGCAATCTCTCCCTATTACGTAGAAGTAACGGTAGATGATTGTACGACACCAATTTCTGAGCCGATCAGTGTAACGGTAAACGAATTACCAATAGCCACCGCGACCAACAACGGTCCGCTCTGTAGTGGCTCAATTATTCAACTGACGGCCGGCACGATCAACGGCGGAACCTATTACTGGTATGATGGTAATCCGGAATCAGCTCCTCCGGGTACGCTGATGTCAACGAATCAAAATCCATTTATTGGAAATCTTGATCCGGGTATACACGATTTCTATCTGGTGGTTGAGAATGCCAATGGTTGTAGTTCAGAGACCTTTGCGGTAACGCAGGTGGAAATATTTGCTGAGCCGGTGATTAGTGCGGTAAGCGGAGACGGCACGTACTGTCAGGGAGAAACGGTGACGCTGAGTGCGATTAACACCGTACCGACAGGAGGAAGTATGAGCTATACGTGGACGGGACCAAACGGTTTTAGTTACACGGGAACCAGTGACTCAGACGGACCATTTGATTTGATTTTACCAAATATCAGCCCGGAGTTTGAAGGCAGTTATACTTTGACTTTGATTACCGAAGATGGTTGTAGTACAACGGCGGCTCAGTCGGTAAATATTGATTTGGATGCCACACCGATTACTCCTTCTTTAATCGCCAATACGGACTTTATCTGCGAAGGAGAAATTATAGAACTGACAAGTACCGCTTACACCGGAACACCGGTAGTCTACACCTGGACGTACACTGATAGTGATGGAACTGTAACGGTATTAGGCGACACGGACAATCCAAGCTTCTTTATTACAGATGTAGCGGACGCCAATACCGGCATTTATTCAGTGATCGTAACGGTAGACGGTTGTAGTTCACAACCATCAAACGGAGAACTGATTACGGTATTCAGTAACGTAGCTCCGCCGATTACTTCGAATCCAACCAGTGCGATGGCACCTGCTTGTGTGGGTGACAATGTAGATCTGAGTGTTCCGCTGATACCGGGCGCGACCTACGAATGGTTTGGACCGAACGGATTTAACTCTACTTTACCAAATCCGGTGATTATCAATATTGATGATAACGGAGCGGGTGATTACTACGTAGTAGTGGAATTAAACGGTTGTGCAACGGTGGTATCAGAAACGACAACTGTGTTTGTACAGGAAAGACCGGCAGCACCGACGATTGTGAATAACGGACCGTGGTGTGAAGGTGGTGATCTTACTTTGAGTGTAAGCAGTCAGTTGAATATTCCACCGGGAATGACAGTGAACTTTGACTGGTATAATGCTGCGACCAACGCGTTGGTTGGAACCACAACGGATCCAACATTGACAATTACAGATGTGGACGCAAGTTTTACGGGAGACTATTACGTAGTCTTTACATTGGGACAGTGTAGCGCTATGCCATCAGAAGTAACGACTGTTCAGATAGACGCGATACCAAATAACGCGGCGGATGCGGGTGAAGACATTGATTTATGTGCCAGTCAGGTAGTGATACTGGACGCCGAAGCACCGACGAGCGGAAGCGGTTTCTGGACTTCGACGACAGGAGCCACAATTGCGAATCCGGAGTTAGCAAATGCAGAAGTGAGTGATTTGAACGAAGGAGAAAATATCTTTATCTGGACCTTGTCACAGGGAGCGTGCCGTGATTACGACGCGGATACGATGGTGGTAACAGTCAGTCTGACACCGGTTGATATCGCCTTTGCGGGGAATGATATTGATCAGTGTGGAGGAAATACCGAGCTAAATTTGACGGCAAATATACCGACCGAAGCGACTGGAATATGGACGCAGTCATCGGGACAGGCGGCACTGGGAGTAGTGATCGCAGATCCGACAGATCCGAATACAGAAATTACAGGAATGATGTTTGGTAATCAGTATCTGTTTACCTGGACGTTATCTCTGGGAACGTGTGAAAGTTACTCGGTGGATGAGGTGATGGTAAGTGTGAGTGAGTCACCGGAGATAAATGCCTTTGTGTACGATAATGTAGTACATAGTTGTGGCGGTGAAACGCTTAATCTAAGTGCGCTGGAACCGACGACAGGATCTGGAAAATGGTCCACGATTTCAACGGGAAGAATCATTGATCCATTTGAAGCAGAAACGATTGTAGATGATCTGCCGATGGGACGTAGTGTATATGTCTGGTCGCTAAGCGCAGGAGATTGTGAGAATTATTCTCAGGATAGCGTAGTGATTTACCGGGAAGATGAAATCGTAACGCAGGGTGAAAACTACGAAGTAGCCTTCGGTGATACGCTGCGGAATATGAATATCATGCTGAATGATTTTGTTGGCAACGTAGAAGAATGGGAACTGACCCTGTTGACGGAACCAAGAAATGGTACGTTAGTTGGAGACTTTGAGAATGGACTGTTTGAATACCAGCCGGATGCGGCCTTCTTCGGAGAAGACGGTTTTGAATACCAGGTATGTAATGTGAATTGTCCGGACGAATGTAGCACGGCGATCGTTAATATCAAAGTAAACGGAAGAGACCAGACGGGTGAGTGCTGGGTACCGAATATTATTACTCCGAACGGAGATGGCGACAACGACGCGTTTGTGATTCCATGTCTGGATGGTTATCCGGATAATGAAATCAGAGTGTACAACCGCTGGGGAGATTTAGTCTACCGCAAGAACGGTTACGCCAACGACTGGGAAGGAACGTACAACGGAGCATTGTTGCCATCGGGCACATACTTCTACATCATCCGCTTATCACCGGAAGATACCGAAGAGACGCAGGGATACTTTACGATATTTAGATAAGAATAAATTGCTACTGGCCTCTTGCCACTTGCTGCTTGCTTTTTTCTATCGCATATAACGCGTTTGAGGGAAGCAAACAGCAAGAAGCAAACAGCAAGAAGCAAATCAAATTACTAGATAAAAAAAAACTGAATAATATGAAATATTTATTAATAACAGTCTTAGCTTTACTAAGTGTCAACAGCATGTTTGGTCAGGGCGATCCACATTATTCGATGTATATGTTTAATAAACTGGCGATCAATCCAGCGTATGCCGGAAGCCGGGATGCATTGACCCTGACAGGACACTACCGGAACCAGTGGGAAGGTATCGACGGAGCACCGAAGACTTTCACGTTTGCGGGCCATTCCCCATTTTTTAAAAACAAAGTAGGAATAGGATTGTCAATCATTGCGGATAAAATTGGTATGGTGAATACGACCTATATTGATATGTCTTACGCCTACCGTATCAAGATCAACGATGAATCAACGCTCGCGATCGGTCTGCAGGGGCAGTTGGATTTTGGTCGTATTGACTGGACGAAGGCCGATCCGTTGGACGGAGGAGATAATCGTTTTAATGACGGCCGGGAAACCCGGCTGAATCCGAACTTTGGATTGGGAGCGTATTACCAGCACGAAAAATACTACGTCGGAATCTCGGTTCCCCGGGTATTAAAAACATCCATTTATGACAAAGATCCGAGTTCATCGGTGTTGAGTATTAATTCGTTGAGATCGTATTATCTAATGGGTGGTTTGATTGCCAGAGTATCGGAAAATGTAAAATTCCAGCCGGGCGCGCTGGTGAGTTATAACCCGAACTCCCCGTTTGAATTAGACCTCAACGCAAGTTTTGTATTTATGGATGCACTGTGGCTAGGAGCTTCTTATCGTTTAGGTGATTCGTTTGATTTTATTGTTCAATATCAATTTAACCAGCAAATCAAAGCGGCAGTAGCGGCAGATTTAACCTTGAGTGAATTAAATAATTATTCACCAGGAAGTTTTGAATTGATGATAGAATATACGCTCAGGTCAGACGGAGCGAGATACAACAATATCAGATATTTTTAAAAAACAAAAAAGCCATCCTCGCTAAACTGGGAGGACCAGCGATGTGGAGTAGTGGCCTGGAAGGCCAGCCCGCAGGGCCGAGCGAACAGCGAGCTGCGAAACGTAGCGGCCGCAGGCGGTCCCATAAAAAAACTGAATCGTTGAGAAGCGTTCAACGATTCAACAGATCAACAAATCAACAATTATGATGTGTAAGAAAAAAAATTGGTTAGTAGCACTTTTATGCGTGTTAACAATTGGATTACAAAGTCAGACAATGGCGGATATTCGTCGGGCGGTAAAGGATACGTCCAGAATTGAAAAACCATCAATGGGTAAAGACCGGCTTTCGTCTAAAGATCGAAAAAAGGCAGATGAGAAGTACGAAGATTTGGGTTATAAAACTTCGGTAGATTTGTATCAGAATCTTTCCAGAAAAGAGAAAAATGATATAGTAGTACTACGCCGGATGGCTAATAGTTATCGCTTAAATGATGAGCCGGAAAACGCTGCGTATTGGTACTCGAAGTTTATCAGTGAGACCAAAGAAGCAGAAGACTTGCTGAGTTACGCAAAAGTATTACAATCTACAGGAGCGTGTGAAGACGCAGTTCGCTGGTACAAAAAATACGCAGACCGGGGCAACCAGCGCCAGAAAGAATATCGTGATTTTATCAACAGCTGCGCGGAAGAAAAAGTGTTCAATGAAAATAGTCACGTAGAGATTACGAATGTTGAAATGTTGAATACCAGTCATTTGGATTTTAGTCCGATCCCTTACAAAGATGGTGTCGTATTTACTTCGACCCGTGGAATATCGCGGATGAATAACCGAAAAGACGTGTGGACTAAAGATAACTTCTCAGATTTGTTTTATGCAAAAAAGAAAGAAGACGGGACGTTAGAAGACCCAATTCCCTTATTTGGATCAATCAATGGAAACTACCACGACGGAACAGCAACGTTTAATCGTTCCGAGAATATGATGTTTTTTACCCGCAATAATAACGACGGGAAAAGTAAAAAGGGACTGATTGATCTGAAGATTTACATGGCCACCAAAGATGCGGACGGTTACTGGGCAAATATGGAAGAACTGGAATTTAACAGTGATGAGTTTACAACTTGTCATCCGACACTTTCCCCCGACGGAAGAAGATTGTACTTTGCGTCCAACCGCCCGGGTGGTTACGGAGGACTGGATATCTACGTGGTGGAATCAATGCTGGGAGGCTGGAGTACACCGCAGAATTTAGGACCGACGGTGAATAGTTCAGATAATGAAATTTTTCCGTTCATGGCCGAAGACGAAACTTTATATTATTCCTCAAAAGGGCATAAAGGACTCGGAGGACTGGATATATTTATGGCTCAGAAAGTGGATATAGACGATGAAGGCAGCTGGTCCGTGCGTGAAAATATGGGTGAGAAATTTAACACAAAAAAAGATGATTTTGGGTTTTGGATCAACGAAGATAAAACACGTGGTTATCTGAGTTCGAGCCGCTACGAAGGTTCAGGAAAAGACGATATATACGAATGGACGGCCGATAATGATATGCTGGCGATGGGTGGCATGCCTTACGAAATGTGTGTATTCGAAGAGGGGAGCAGTCGCCGGATTGACAAAGCAAAAGTAACAATCACGGAAGTATCAGAAAATGATAACGGTAATGATTTAAATGATGGGAATTTAATGTTGGCCTTAAAACCGCTGGCAGAAAATTCGCAGGAATATGTTTTAAGTGTGATTGGAAACCGGACTAACAAAAAAGACGTAATCTCCGATTTTTATACCGACGAGGAAGGAGAACTGACTCACCGTATAAAGCCCGGAAAAATGTATAAAATCAAGTCGGTCAAAAAAGGCTACGAAGACGCAGAGGCTATTGTCAGTTACGAAGATCTGAAATCAGAAAGTGGTTACTGCGTGCCGATGAAAAGAAAGTCCTGCATGGTGCTGAACGGAATTGTTTTAAACAAAAAATATATGAACGCGATGCCGGGCGCCGAAGTTCGGGTAGAAAACAAATGTACCGGTGAAACGCAAAAATATACTGTTGGCAACGACGGAAAATTTGATCTGTGCATTGAGTGTGGCTGCGAATACCGTTTTCTGGGGATGAAATCCGGATTTGATTCGGATACGGAATTTTTATATCCCAAAGCAGAAAATTGTAATCCGGAAATGGAGCTGGAAGTCAAACTGGAACTGGGCGTGAGAAAGATAATTAAGACCGAACCGGCTGCTCCAGTTGCCGTAGCACCTGCCCCACCGACGGTCCGGTACGTGCCCAAAACGACCTACGTCGCGCGTACGGTTTACGAACCGGTAACAACCTATGTGCCCGCTTACGAAGCTCCAACTGGCTATCTGGGAGACCCGAATACGACTTACCGGGAAGGCATGGTGATCAGTTTGAGAGATATTTATTACAACTTTGACAAGTTTGATATTCGGGTGGATGCGAGCAAAGATTTGCAGCGATTGCTGGAATTACTGCGCACCTATCCAAGCATGCATATTTCGCTGGAGTCGCACACGGACAGCCGTGGTAATACCGAATATAACAAGACATTATCGGCGAACCGGGCCAGGTCAGCGCGGTCTTATCTGGTGAGTCAGGGGATCGACCCATCGCGTCTGACCTCTGAAGGATTTGGCGAAAGCCGGCTAAAAAACCGTTGTGCAGACGGAGTAAGTTGCTCGGAAGCTGAGCACCAGCAGAACCGTAGAACGGAGGTGCGGGTGACGAAATTTGACCGTACGGATGTGCGGGTAGAGTATCAAAAGTAGGGCAGAGAAGACCACAAATAAAATTTTGAATAGCACTAATTACGCACTGTAATTAGTGCTATTTATATTTACTGGTAATATATTATTTTTTATTATTATTTGGTATAAAGTTTGTCCTATCTCCTGTGTGGAGGTCTATCTATGTGCTAGATTTCCTTACAAATAAACGCGAAATCCCCCTTCTTACCTAAAGATTGCTTGACTACCGTTTGCTTGTATTTCATTTTCCATTGAATACAGACCTCATTTTTTCACAAAAAAATACATCTCATGGGCAAACGTCTATGCAAGAAATTATGGTACGCAGTTGCCATGTCAATTCTTTCTATTCTTTACTTCAGTAACTCGCTGCACGCGCAGTGTATGGCAGGAGATATTGGTGGAACGGTCTTTCGGGAACTCCCGGCTAATGGTCTGGGTAATCCCAATGTCTACGGTACAATGGATGCTAACGAATCTGGTCTGGCAGGAATTACGGTAACCGTTACGGATGCCAACGATGTAGTTCTGACGACTACGACTGATTTCCGCGGAGACTGGTGGATTACACCTGCTTCTTATCCGGTAAGAGTAGAGTTCAGTTGGACCGATATTTATCTGGAGGCAACCACCGGAGTGACCAACAATCAGATTGTAAGAATCGAAAATGCTGCTGATTGTGCCGTTAATCTGGGAGTTCAATACCCAATTGATTACGCTCAGGCGATGCCGGAAGTAATAGTTAACTGTTATGTTCCTGGTGATCCGCTGGGAGGAGGAACGAGTGGTACTCTTGATGCCGTTGTTACTTTTCCTTACGGGCGAACCGGTGCCCTGCCCGAACCCGATAAAGATGCTTTAATGTCAGAAGTCGGGGCTACCTGGGGTCTGGCTTATAATCCTTATACCGAAGTTGCTTTTACTTCCGCCGTGCTGAAAAGACACGTCGGATTAGGTAGTTTAGGGATAGGAGGGATTTACGCCATTGATTACAGTAGTGCTACTCCGGTTACAACACCACTAGTGGATTTGGCAGCAATGGGAATTAATCTGGGAACGGAGCCTGCGCGGAATCTTGCTATTGATTTTGATACTCCGGAGTCAGATTCTTTGATGTTTGATGCTCCCGGTAAAATGGGAATGGGTGATCTGGATATTTCTGATGATGGACAAACCCTTTACGTGGTTAATTTGAATGATAAAGAAGTAGTCGCCATTGACTTGACGACTTATAATGCTAGTGGTACTTTACCAACTATGAGTGAGGTAAGTTCTCTCGGATTGATTCCTTCACCTGGTTGTGCTTTTGGAGCAAGTCGTCCATTTGGATTGAAATATTACCAGGGTCAACTTTATGCGGGGGTAGTTTGTAGTGGAGAAAACGGAGGAACCGCAATTGATTTGTCTGCTACCGTTTATGCGTACGATTTTGCCAGTAGTACCTGGAATACTGCCCTGGCAACTTTTCCGTTGGATTATACTCGTGGAGAAGTAGTGGGTGGGAGTTGTACTCAGTGGGAGCCATGGATTGATACCTACGATGGAGATTTTGAAAATTGTAGTCCGAGTCCTTTATTGAGTTCTCTGGATTTTGATGTAGATGGTTCTATGATTATGGCCTTTACAGACCGATACACTTTACAAAAATTTACTTTTCAAAGAAATCTTACAGATACACAATCTGAAACTGTAATTAGTGGAGGAGAATTGTTGCGGGCAAGCATTAGTGCGGGTAGCTTTGTTCTCGAAAATGCCGGTACAACCGTCAATGGTGGTGGCTGTGGCAATAACGGAGAAGGGCCAGGTGGAGGAGAATTTTACTGTGGTGATTTAATTGATCCCGATCATTACGAGACGGTAATGGGGGCTATTGCGATATTACCCGGAACAGAAGACGCCATTGTAACGGTTATGAATCCTATTGACGGAACCTTTAATTCCGGTGGGGTGAAAATGTTTAACAATAATGATGGAACGAGCGCAAACGGGTATTTACTTTATCAGACAACTACCTTCCCCGGCGGAAACGGAAATGCCGTAAAAGGTGGTGGTTTAGGAGATATTGAATTATTAAAAGATCCGGCTCCGGTAGAAATTTGTAGTCACTTATGGATAGACAGTGACAATGATGGTTCTTACGATGCAGGTGAAACCGGTCTGAGTGGAATCGAAATAAGTTTAATGGCCACGGATGGAACTACTGTAGAAACCACCACCACCGATGCCAATGGACAATTTTGTTTTAACAATAATTTAGCATATTTCACAGATTACTACGTGACCATTGGAACCAGTGGAGACTTTGATCCCGTGACTGGAATTATTCAGGATTCGTTAAGTTTAACTTTTCCCAATAATACAAGTGGCCCTACGGCTGACTTACACGATTCGGATGCTGTTATTGCAAGTGGTGTAAATCCAAACGTAGATGGTTACCCGTATTTGACGTTTAATACCGGAGGTGGTGGAACAAATACCAATGACCTGGCCACTGGATTTAGTGTGTCGGTTTGTCCGGTCATTGATAGTCCATCTGCTCCGCAAACGGTTTGTTCCGGTGATACTATCCCAACTTTACAAGTTGGAACGGATGCTACCGAAGATGACGCCATCGTTTATGTCTATTTCGCTGATCAGCAAACAGGATCGGATATGTACACGGGTGGCACATCACTGGATACCATTACACCATCCGGTGGAATCGCAACCATCAACAATATTGTTTTACCAATAAATAACACAGCTTCTGCGGAAGATTATTTTATTTACGCAATTGCGAATCCCGCTCCCGGAGATGTAAATTGTCGCCCTTTCGCAGAAATAATAATAACCGTAGCTCCTGCTCCCGTTGTATCGGTGAGCAGTAACAGTCCGGTTTGTGAGGGAGGAGATATTATGTTGAACGAAACTGGCGGTGCCGCCACAGACTGGAACTGGCAAGGTCCTTCTTTTTCTGCGGGTAGTATCCAGAATCCATCAATTCTGAATGCCAGTACAACGGACAATGGAATGTATTACGTAACCATTACGGATGCTTCTGGTTGTACCAATGTGGACAGTACTTTTGTCAGCGTAACGGGAAGTGGAAGTATTACCTTCGGAAATACCGGACCGTTTTGTATCATGGAAACACCATCCAATATTACCGCAGTACCATCTGGAGGAACCTTTACCGGCAGCGGAATCACTGATGCAGCTGCGGGTACTTTCGATCCGGCAATAGCCGGAATGGGGGTAACAACTATTACCTATAATTTTACGGATGGAAATGGTTGTTCCGGATCAGGAACAGTGGATATCACAGTGTTAGCGTCGCCTACCGTAACGCTGGATGGAGCAGGCCCGTTCTGTGTTACCGATCAGGACACACTGCTACTTGGTCAGCCTGCGGGTGGAACGTATAGTGGAGTAGGAATTATTGATGGCACAAATGGTCGTTTCGATCCGGGAGTCGCTGGACCAGGAACACATACAATTTCTTATACTTTTACAAATGCTCAAAATTGTAGCGAAACCGCTACTACTGATATCACAGTTGGAGCAATTCCTTCTGTTTCTTTAGACGGGGCAGGCCCGTTCTGTCGTTCTAATCCTCCCGTAGTTCTGAACGGAACACCAGCAGGAGGACTCTTTTATGGAGTTGGAATAACAGATACAATGGCTGGAGTCTTTGACCCAAGTCTCGCTGACGCAGGGACAAATATGATACAGTATGTTTTTCATCATCCGGATGGATGTTCTAACGTTGCTTTTACTGAAATTACAGTGCCAGTACCAGATATTCAAATTACTGCTGCTGGTCCATTCTGTGCCACGGATGCTGCAACGATTCTAAATGCAACACCATCTGGTGGAACTTTCAGTGGTACTGGAATAACCAATGGTGCCAGTGGAATTTTTGATCCGGGTGCAGCAGGATCCGGAAATCATCTCATTACCTATGAGTATACGGATACCACGGGTTGTACGGGAAGCGGTACCATTAATATTATGGTTAGTGATTGTAACGGAGATTTTGGAGATTTTGTGTGGATTGATGCTAATAACAACGGTATTCAGGAAATCGGAGAAGCAGGACTTGGTAATCTGACGGTTAATCTTTACGATGCCAACACTGATATGCTGGTTAGTACCACCACCACGGATAATATGGGAATGTATTTATTTTCCGGATTCACTTCCGGAGATTATTACATCATTTTTGATACAACCGGAATCGGTGAACAATATATGTTCAGTCCAATGGATATCGGAACCGATGATCTGGATAGTGATGCAAATGCTGCCGGACAAACACCCGATTTTATGGGAACTACTGGATTTGACGTCCTTGATATTGACGCGGGATTAGTGCCCGTAGCGGATCTAGGTGATTTTGTTTTTAATGATTTAGATAATAATGGTGTTCAGGATCCCGGAGAACCCGGAATTGAAGGAGTAACCATCAATCTCTATGATGCCAATACCGATATGATCATAGCGACAACGACGACGGATGCCAACGGTAACTACGTCTTTGACAGAATTCCACCGGGTGATTATTATATCGGATACGATCCGACCACAAATACGAATGGTGACAGCTTTGTTTTTGCACCTCAGGATGCAGGAATGGACGATGACCTGGACAGCGATATAGATCCTTCTACCGGATTTACGCCTGACTTTACTTTTGATCCAACGGCTGGAGATGTTACCGATATTGACGCCGGATTTATTCAGTCCGGTTCCATCGGAGATTTAGTCTTTGCGGATTATAACGGAGACGGTATTCAAGATCCCGGAGAACCGGGAATCGCAGGCGTCATGGTGATTCTGAATGACCCGGTTGGAGTACCATTAGATACGGTTTTCACAGATGTGAATGGAAATTATACCATTGATGGAATTACGGCTGGTGATTATTTTATCAGTTTTGATAATACAACCAATACTGACGGAAATACTTTCCTGGGTACACCCATCAACGCAGGAACGGATGATACTTTAGATAGTGATATTGATCCGGTAGCAGCTCGTACACCGGTCTTTACTTTTGACCCAACTACCGGAAATGATATTGACACAGATGCTGGATTTATTCCGGTTATGACCATCGGAGATTTTGTCTTCGAAGATGTCAACGAAAATGGAGTTCAGGATCCCGGTGAAACCGGAATTGAGGGCGTTACCGTTACCCTATATAATGCAGCGGATGATTCGGTAGTTAGTACGACGACGACCGACGCAATGGGATTATACAGTTTTCCGAATACACCGTCGGGCAACTATTATCTTGGATTTGATGAGTCCACTAATACAAATGGAGATAATTTAACCGGGTCTCCGCAGGATGCTACCTCGGATGACTTTGACAGTGATATTGATCCGTTAACCAATACCACTACTTCCTTTATCGTTGATCCCCTGAATGGAGATGACCTGGATATGGATGCTGGATTTTACCAGTTAACTATTTTTAGTGTCGGGAATTTTGTTTGGCAGGATAATAATGGAAATGGTGTTCAGGATCCGGGAGAACCAGGCTTAAACAATGTAGACGTCTTTTTAGCGGACGCCGCGACGGATGCTTTAATTGGATCTGCCACAACGGACGCTTCCGGTGCCTATCAAATCGACAATGTCCCCGCAGGAAATTATTATTTGTTTTTTGACAATTCAAATTATCCTACCTACATGTTCAGCCCACAGGATGCGGCGGGAGATGATGCGCTGGATAGTGACGCGGACGCAGGTGGACAAACTGCTGATTTTACGATTACCAATGCAAATGATTTTGATTTTGACGCAGGATTAATTCCTAATATTATTACCAATACCATTGGAGATTTTGTATTCGAAGATTTAGACGCAGATGGAATGCAGGATGCGGGCGAACCCGGAATTGAAGGAGTAACGGTTAATCTGTTTAACTCGGCTGATTCGTTAATCGCTACGACGACCACGGATGCGACTGGTTCGTATAGTTTTACAAATATTCCTGCGGGAGATTATTATATAAATTTTGATGAAACGACCAATACCGCGGGTAATACTTATAACATTTCACCACCGGGTGTCGGTGCAGACGACCAGGATAGTGATATAAATCCAGTAAATGGTAGCACAGCAATCTTTACATTTGATCCAACCATGCCGAATAACGATATGGATGCTGGATTTTTCCAGCCAACGGTTCACATGGAAACTATTGGAGATTTTGTATTCGAAGATTTAGATGAAGACGGAATGCAGGATGCGGGCGAACCTGGAATTGAAGGCGTTACAGTCAGTCTGTTTAACTCAGCTGATTCGTTAATTGCTACGACGATGACCGATGCGGTGGGTGCGTATAGTTTTGATAATATTCTGGCAGGCGATTATTATGTAAATTTTGACGAAACGACCAATACTGCGGGTAATACCTACAATACTTCGCCACCGGGTGTCGGTGCAGATGACCAGGATAGTGATGTAAATCCAGTCAACGGTAGCACCGCGATCTTTACGTTTGACGCTTTGGCACCAAATAATGATATTGATGCCGGATTCTTCCAGCCAGCGGTACCAACGAATACAATTGGAGATTTTGTATTTGAAGATATAAATGAAAACGGCATACAAGATCCGGGCGAACCTGGAATTGAAGGCGTAACGGTTACGTTAAATGACGACACCGGCATGCCAATCGCTACGACGACGACCGACGCCACGGGCGCCTACGAATTCACGGGAGTAGCGGCAGGAGATTACAGTGTTAGTTTTGATCCTACAACGAATACGGGAGGAACTACATTTGTTCCTACGTCAATGGATGCGGGCGCGGATAATGTAGACAGTGATATCGACGGAAGCGGAAATACAGTAACGTTTACGTTCGATCCAAGCGCACCAAATGAGGATATTGATGCCGGATTTTTCCAGCCGATGGTACCGACGAATACAATTGGAGATTTTGTATTTGAAGATATAAATGAAAACGGCATACAGGATCCGGGAGAACCTGGAATTGAAGGCGTAACGGTAACGTTGAATGATGACACCGGCATGCCAATCGCTACGACGATGACGGACGCCACGGGCGCCTACGAATTCACGGGAGTAGCGGCAGGAGATTACAGTGTTAGTTTTGATCCTACAACGAATGCCGGAGGAACTACTTTTGTTCCTACGTCAATGGATGCGGGCGCGGACAATATAGACAGTGATATCGACGGAAGCGGGAACACAGTAACGTTTACGTTCGATCCAAGCGCACCGAATGAAGATATCGACGCCGGATTCGTGCAGCCGATGGTACCGACCAATACAATTGGAGACTTTGTGTTTGAAGACATAAATGAAAACGGCATACAAGATCCGGGCGAACCTGGAATTGAAGGCGTAACGGTAACGTTGAATGATGACACCGGCATGCCAATCGCTACGACGATGACGGACGCCACGGGCGCCTACGAATTCACGGGAGTAGCGGCAGGAGATTACAGTGTTAGTTTTGACCCTACAACGAATACCGGAGGCAATACATTTGTTC
>CAKZUV010000153.1 GCA_937921555.1 uncultured Saprospiraceae bacterium | reverse complement strand
GTGACCATCCTGACCTAATTTGGCCACCATGATCCGGGGACGACGGCCATCGAGTGCCGCAAACTCATCCGCTAATTGCTGCGTGGCTTTAAATTTTTCGTCCATACTGATTTCTTTTGAATAAACCCCACTGACCACTTGTGTCCGCGCGACGTAGCGACCAAAGTGCTGCTCCATAGCCGCCGAAATTTCTCCCAGCGTCGCACGCTCCCTGGCAGCCGTTACCGCCAGTTCGAGGAGATTTCCTTTGCCGTCTTCAGCGCACGTGGCGAGTGCTGAAAGTGCAGTTTTCACCTTATCATCGTCCCGTTCAGCTTTTACTTTTTGAATACTTTCGACCTGTCCCCGGCGTACTTCGGCATTGTCAACTTCGAGGAGTTCCATCTCGGTTTGATCGTCCGTTGGAAAAATATTGACACCGACAATTTTATCTTTTCCACTATCAATCCGTGCCTGCTTCCGGGCAGCGGCTTCTTCAATTCTTAATTTTGGCAATCCGTTTTCAATCGCTTTGGTCATTCCGCCCAGTTCCTCAACTTCCTGAATTAAAGCCCAGGCACGATCCACTAATTCGGCGGTCAACTTTTCAACGTAGTAAGACCCTCCCCAGGGATCAACGACTTTTGTTATGTTTGTTTCTTGTTGTAAATAAATCTGCGTATCTCTGGCAATCTTGGCAGAAAAATCTGTAGGTAACGCCACCGCTTCGTCCAGTGAATTGGTGTGCAATGACTGGGTACCTCCCAGCGTCGCAGCGAGTGCTTCGATGCAAGTGCGGGCAACATTATTAAACGGATCCTGTTCGGTAAGACTCCACCCCGAAGTCTGGCAGTGCGTGCGCAACGCCATTGATTTTGGATTTTCGGGATTGAATTGTTTGATGATTTTTGCCCAGAGCAATCTACCCGCCCGCAGCTTGGCAATTTCCATGAAATGGTTCATACCAATGGCCCAGAAAAAAGACAAACGCGGAGCAAACTGATCGATTGTCAAACCACTAGCCAGTCCGGCGCGTACATATTCCAGTCCATCCGCCAACGTGTAAGCCAATTCGATATCTGCCGGAGCACCAGCTTCGTGAATGTGGTATCCGCTGATACTAATCGAATTAAAGCGTGGCATTTCTTTGGCGGTATATTCAAAAATATCCGCGATGATTTGCATCGAAGGAGCCGGTGGATAGATGTACGTATTCCGCACCATAAATTCTTTCAGAATATCATTTTGAATGGTACCACTAAGCAAATTACGGTCAACACCTTGTTCTTCTGCGGCCACAATATAAAAAGCCATAATGGGAATTACCGCTCCGTTCATGGTCATGGAAACCGACATTTTATCCAGCGGAATCTGATCAAATAAAAGCTTCATATCCTCCACCGTATCAATCGCTACACCAGCCATTCCAACGTCGCCCGTCACCCGCGGGTGATCCGAATCGTAGCCCCGGTGTGTAGCCAGATCAAAGGCAACGGAAAGTCCTTTTTGTCCGGCAGCCAGGTTGCGCCGATAGAATGCATTACTCTCCGTGGCGGTAGAAAATCCGGCGTACTGACGGATGGTCCACGGTCTGCCACTGTACATGGAGCTGTAAGGCCCACGCAGGTAAGGTGGAATTCCGGCGACGAAGTCAAGGTGGTATAAATCCCGGATATCATCGGGCGTATAAATTTCCCTGACGGTAATTTGCTCGGGTGTTTCCCAGGTCTGAGAAGATTTTTTTTCGGCGGCTTTCGCCAAAATGGCTGGATCGAAAGCAATATTTTTAAAGTCAGGACGATTCATAGTGGAAAGATACGGAGAATTTTCAAAAAGGGAAAAGAACACAGCCGGATGACTGGTCTCTTCCCCAATCGTCGAAAACTATTTTTATGCTTTTTTTGTTTTGACGAAACGATCACTATACCTTTATTAAGATGCCATTTCCGGTGTTTCTGGTGGGTTTGAAATGCAGCGGAAAAAAGGTAATTTTGGTGGGTGTATTTCGGGACTGTACGATTATGTGTGTCATTTGGCATCCATAAATTCTAGGATGATTAGGAACTTAACACAGTATCTTTAATTTCGACACAGTTTTTGGAGTTTTATAGCCTTTTATCAATTAATCGCAATTGGTGATTTTGGATATGCGCTTAATGCACCGTAAAAATAATTTCATGATAGCATTTGAAAAGTTTACATTGAATAATGGATTGCGGGTAGTGGTACACGAGGATGACAGCACCCCGATGGTGGCGGTTAATGTTTTGTACAATGTAGGAGCACGGGATGAGTCACCGGAAAAAACAGGATTTGCTCATCTATTTGAACATTTAATGTTTAGTGGATCGGAGAATATCCCGGATTTTGACGAACCGATCCAACTGGCGGGTGGAGAGAACAATGCCTTCACCAACAATGATATTACTAATTTTTACGACTTATTACCAGCGGAAAATATTGAGACGGCTTTCTGGCTGGAGTCGGATAGAATGAAGATGTTGAAATTTGACCAGAAGAATCTGGAAATTCAGCAGAAGGTGGTAATTGAAGAATTTAAAGAAACCTGTCTGAATGAACCTTACGGTGATGCCTGGCATTTTCTCGCCGACATGGCTTACAAGATTCATCCCTACCGCTGGCCAACCATTGGTAAAATACCCAAACACGTAGAGGATGCGACCCTGGAAGAGGTAAAAGAATTTTTCTTTAACTACTATCGGCCTAACAACGCGATTTTAGTCGTGGCTGGCAAAACGACCGTGGCGCAGGTAAAGGCACTTGCCCAAAAATGGTTTGCGGATATTCCCAGTGGCAAAAGACCCACCCGGAAAATTGAAGTAGAACCACCGCAGCGTAAAATTCAAAAGCAAATCAATCCTGCCAAAGTTCCTTCGGATGCGCTGTACCTGGCTTTTCATTGTCCGGCCCGGGTAGATAAAGATTATTACGCGGCAGACCTGACGTCGGATATTCTTTGTAATGGTTCGTCCAGTCGGTTGTACAGAAAATTATACAAGGAGCAACGGTTGTTTAACAGTATCGACGCTTTCATTACGGGTAATATTGATCCCGGGCTACTCATCATTGAGGGACGGCCGATGCCGGGTGTCAGTCTGGAAAAGGCGGAAGCAGCTATTTGGAAGGAACTGGCATTATTGAAAAAAGAAGGTCCGGCGGAATTAGAATTACAGAAGTATAAAAACAAGATTGAGAGTTTATTAATTTTTTCAGAGTCTAACATTTTGAATAAAGCCATTAATCTGGCGTACTTCGAATTACTGGGTGACGCGGATTTGATCAACACAGAAAAGGCGGCTTATCTGGAAGTAACCAGGGAAGATATTATCAGATTGTCGAATAAAATTTTTACGGAAGAAAATTGTTCGGAGTTGTATTATAAGGCGGCGGTGGAGGATGCGGGGGTTTGTTGATTAGTTGATTAGTTGATTAGTTGATTAGAAAAATTATGTTTTTTATTTTTATGTTGTTATATTATATTTTTGAACTGATCATTTTTACGTAGGTGTTCCAGTTTACTTTGAAATAACAATCCCATATTTTCGGCTCTGGTTTTAATTTCTTCTGTTTTTTCTCCGCTAAAATACTGATCGAGTGTTTTATTTAATAATTCCAGCCATCGGTCAAAATGTCTTTTTTCAATAGGGAGTGGCCGGTGTTTTGAAAACGGATTTCCCTGATATTCGCGCGCACCAAAAAGTACGGTATTCCAAAAACAATACATTCGCTCCAGATGAGGCGTCCAGTGACCATCGACAATAACGGCGGCAAATACGGGACCAATCAACTGGTCTTTTCGAACTTCATGATAGAAAGCATCAACAAAAAATTTTATATCTTTTGCATTAGAAATGTCTTTCATGGTAATTGTAATTATTGTAAAATAAACATCGTACTATATCTTCCATTTTAAAGTTTCACAGCTTTTCAATAAGTATTACCGTATCGTTAATCGCCTAAAACAAACTCACGTACCCAAAATGCGTCTTTACCGATCGGAAATCAAATCCCGTATTCTGTTGTTTTCCAACCGCCAGACTAAAACCGAATAAACCTACTTTGGTTTCAAAGGTAATGCCCGCCCCCATTCCCGCCGGCCGGTCAAAATTTCGCTGGTCTACTCTTATATTTTCGGTATACCCCAAATCGCCAAAAGCAAAAAGATAAGAATTTTGTCCCAGTAGTAATCGCAATTCCAGCGTTGCTACCGCATAGTTGGTTACAAAAATGGACTCTTCGTCAAAACCACGGAGAATCCGGTTTCCACCAATTCTAAATTGCTCATTTTGATAAACCGGACTGTCTGCGATAATGTAGCCGCCACGAATACCGGTCTTTAACACCGTTCGCCGGGACAACGGAAAATAATAAGCCGCCTGTCCACTCAACTGATATTGAAAACTTTGCAGGTCGATCGTGTCGTATAGTGATTCGGGATCAAATTCATTGGTTGTTAATTCTAAAATTTTATTGTTTTTATCAATTCGCTTTAAGCCCGCTCCGCCTCGTACATTAAGCATCCAGCCCCTGCTGGGATTGAAGCGGTAATTCAGTTTCTGAATCTGGTATTCTACGCCAAAGCTCGACCGGTTGATATCCAGAATGGACGGCAACTGCCGGCTTTGTAAAATTAACGCTTCGTTGACACTCAGGACATTCGTAATAGAACGATTCCAAAAAACCCGTAAATACGTTCCGGCTTCGAAGAGATACTGGATTCCCAAATCGGAGATCACATCGAGATAAGCGGTGTCTCTTTTGTACAAATCAAATTTCAAATCGGCTCCAAAAGGCGTATCCAGAATATAGGGATAAGCCAGTGCAATATTCAGTTCCTGAGTCTGTGGCCGGAGTTGTTGAAACTCTGCGTATATCTTTTCTCCCCGGCCAAATTGATTATTTAAATCAGCGTTGAAAGTTCCGGTCAACTGGAAAGTACGAACGTCGGGATTATTAGGGCCGGTAGATTGATTACCGGGTTGTAACCCCACCAAAAAATCAAACCGGCTGGCATTTTTTTTATCTATAAAAAGATTGATCGTCGCCTGATCGCCCGAAAAAGTAACGGTAGCATTTTGTTTTTCTATCACAAACGGCAGTTCCCGCAAGCGACTTTTTATTTTGAGCACCTTATCGCGACTGTACAGTTCACCGTTTTTAATTCCCAGATAATTTTCCAGATAACGGGTGGTAATTTTAGCGTTACCGAATATTTTTACTTTATCAAAAAATATAAGCCGGCTTTTTTCCATAAAAATCTTTGCCCCAATTTTTTCCTCCGCTACCACGATATCATCCAACCAGACCGAAGCGAAAGGATACCCGTTATTCTCGGCATAATTCAACAACTTTTCCTGAATTTTAATCAGCTGCGAATAATTAAAAGGTTTCCCGTCCAGGAGTCGTTCGCGGAAGCCAATCTGTTCTAAAAACACAGCCTCTACGTTTCCATTCGCCAGGCTCGTCCACTCGTATTGCGCTCCCGTCTGCAGGTTAACCTGCGCTACCGTATCCCGCCAGATAACGGTATCAATGCTCGCGGCGAGGTAAGCGTCGTTATGTAAACTGGCAATGGTGTTTTTTAAATTTTCGATTAAACTGAGAGAATCGGGGTAAGTCTCCGGCAGAGATTCCCAGGCGGAATGTACCTTTTCTGATCCGGTGATTTTGAGGTCTAAAGTGACGGGCCGCTGCGCCACGAGCGAACTGCTGCTATCGATATACAATAGCAGGATAATCAAAACCGAAAAGAATACGCCTATTCTCATTTTAAACGACTCAACGATTCAACAACTCAACGATTCAACAGCTCAACGATTCAACAAAAAAAGAATCCGTACCTTTACCCTGCATCTTTATTCACCAAAACGAGATTCTTTTTTTACAACTATGTCCGGCATCTATCTCCATATTCCATTTTGCAAGCAAGCGTGTCATTATTGCAATTTCCATTTTTCTACTTCGCTAAAATACCGAAAAGAAATGGTAGCTGCGCTTTGTACGGAAATCGAACAACGGGTGGATTACTTGCCAAACGGTCCCATCGAAACGATCTACTTCGGCGGCGGCACACCCTCTATCTTAAACGAGGAAGAGCTGGCAGAAATTTTTGCTACTCTGGAAAAACATTTCGCCATCTCACCCGGTGCAGAGATTACCCTCGAAGCCAATCCGGACGACTTGTCGGAGATACGACTAAAAACGCTAAAGGATTCACCGGTCAATCGATTAAGTATTGGTGTACAATCTTTTTTTGAGGAAGACCTCGTGTACATGAACCGCGCCCACGATGCGCAGGAAGCCGAACGCTCAATTCAGCTGGCCCGGGATTTTGGTTTTAAAAATATAAGTATTGATCTGATCTACGGATCACCCACGACGTCGGACGAGCAGTGGGCCGCCAACGTTGACAAACTTGTAAAATGGAAAATTCCACATCTTTCCTGTTATGCGCTTACCGTAGAACCCGGAACTGCCCTTGACCATTTTATCAAAAAGGGAGCGTCAATGCCCGTGGATGAGGCCAAAGCTGCCCGGCAGTTTAACTACCTGATGGATACCCTCGAAACTGCGGGATACGAGCATTACGAAATTTCCAATTTTTGCCTGCCCGGTCACCACGCGCGACACAACACGAATTACTGGCGTGGAGTACCTTACCTCGGCATTGGTCCATCGGCCCACTCTTTTGATGGTCCTTCCCGCCAGTGGAATGTTGCCAACAACGCAAAGTATATAAAAGCAATTGACAATCAAACTATATTTTTTGAAAAAGAATTACTTTCTTCGACCGATCAGCACAACGAATACATCATGACGGCGCTCCGTACCAAGTGGGGCGTGGACGTTGCGTTTCTCAAAAAACGGTGGGGCGAAGCGGTGGCTAGCGAATTTATGAAAGGAATGATTGCTATCGTAGATCGCGGCGAAGCTGAACAGGAAGGAGATGTTTATCGTTTGACAAAGCGGGGACGGTTGCTGGCGGACGGGATTGCGGCGGGATTGTTTCTGGAGGATTAAGGGATTTTATTTAGGTTTGTCCTGGTAATTGACTTCTGTTTGATCATAGACATTGTATATTAAAAATGTTAATCGGTTATCGGTTAATTGGTCACGCGATACGCTATGTTAAGGCGAGGCATAGTTACAAAAAGTATGATTGTACAGCATCAAATCTCCCTCCTCTCTTTACCGTAATTTATTATCTTTGGCGTTGCGCGTTTACCCTAAAAAATAACAATACACACAGTTTTATGAAATACCACTATCTCCACATTCAAGCCATTGACCTTTTTAAAAAAGACCCATCTTCTGATAAAATTTATCTTGACTCCCTTTCAGAAGATATTATTGTACAAGC
>CAKZUV010000152.1 GCA_937921555.1 uncultured Saprospiraceae bacterium | reverse complement strand
GGCCATTCCCAAACTGAAATTTCGGATATTAAAAAACTGATCCATCAGATTACCGGGATACGCGTAAGAAGTTTGGAGGGCGTATCCACCAAATTCCAACAGCCCCATGGTGACCAATCCGTAAGCATACTGTTGGTGAAAGGGCAGGTTTCGCAAGATCAGAGAAATGGGAACCATGTATAAAAGGTAAACGGTGATTACCTGCCACCAATACGTAAAGCGGGCAATTTCAACTACGGCCCCGAATTTATTCATTCCCATTCCCCAGATAAAATAAACGACTACGTAAATCATTATCAGACGCCGATCGACGTTGAGTTTTTGTTTTGCGTATGCGATAAAATCCTGTAACATTTTTTACATTTATTAAACTAAAATAAAAATAGTTTGCCTTGTATACGATAAGCAGCGTGTACGAGTTAAAGGAATTAAACCAATCAACTGATAACTGATCAACTAATCAACCGATAACCGAACAACCCCCATACTTCCCGTGGTGCGTCAACGAGCAGGAGAGCGCTAATAATCCGGATCGATAAAAAATTTCAGGAATGTTATTTTTATCTTTTTTTATTTTTAAATGCTCCCGTTTCAACTGATACTTCTGCACCAAAAAGTCTATCAATTTGTTTCGGGTAAAAGTAGATTGAATTTTACTATTTTCGGGAGGTAATGAAAAAATAACTGTCTCGGCCATAACATTTGCTTTAGAAAATGTGGAGGTAAAAACGTATTCGGGACACAAAACGGTATTGGTACGCACCATCAATCCCTGGATTATAACTTCGCCTTCCTGTTCTGAATTGATCTGACAATTGATCTTCGATGGATAAAAACCGCGGATGGGAGCGGGACTTTTTTGTACATAAAATTTATAGGCACTCTCTTTCATGCTCCACAATCGCCAGACCATCTGGAAAGGATTTTTGGACGAATGGATCAATTCTTGTTCGGAGGACGAAAAGACTTTTTCTAAAAAACCGGGCCGTTCCCAGTTGGATTTCAGGCGTGCTTCCCGCAGGTCAACAATATCATTTCCGATCATCCTTTTTTCAGACTAAGTTTTTGTTCAATTACTTCCAGCGCCGCTTTTACATTCAGCATTTTGTCCATTGAATCATTGTCGATTTCTATGTCAAATTTATCTTCCACGTCCAGTACCACATCAACCAGATTGGCAGAGTTAATTTTCAGGTCATTGATAAAATCAGTCTCCTCGGTCAGGTTGTCAAATGCTTCCTGATTTTGAATATAGGGCTGGATGATCGCTTTTAGATCCGCCAGTTTTTTTTCTCTGTTTTCCATACGTTAGAATTTTTTAAAAATAATACAACCGTTCACATCTCCAAAACCAAAACTTGCTTTGGCCACAATATTGACGTCCCGGTGAACGACTTCCATCGGAATTCTTTCCCGGCCGATCAGCTCCTCAATCTCTGGATGCAGATCTTCGCAATTGATGGATGGAAAGATAAAACCATTTTTGATTTGAAGAACACTCGCAACACTTTCAATGGACCCGGAGGCCGACAGACAATGTCCCGTTGAGGATTTCAGGGCGTTAATATAAGGAAAATCTGCTCCTTTCAAATCCAGGGCTGTTGCCCAGTTCTGAATCTCCGTCGGGTCTTTGATGGTGGCGGTGAGATGGCCGTTGATGGTGTCAATATCGGCCGGACGAATCCCGGCATCGGTCACCGCATCACGGATGCATCGCTGTACCGCCTGTGAATTGGGGGCCGTCATGGTACCTCCATTACGTTGTCCACCCGCGTTGACCGATCCGCCGATAATCTCTGCGTAAATATTAGCGTTTCTGGCCTGTGCGCTTTCCAGTGATTCCAGCACCAAAGCTCCCGCACCGCTCCCAGGCACAAACCCCGAAGCCGTGGCACTCATGGGCCGCGAACCCGATTCGGGCGATTCGTTGTGCCGTCGCGTGAGCACCCGCATGGCATCGAAACCTCCCCAGACGTAAGGGCCGTCTTCGCTGCTGCTGCCGACTAACATTCTTTTTGCTTTTCTCAACTGTATTCTGTCGTAGCCCATCAATAGCGCTTCGGTTCCCGTCGTGCAGGCCGAAGAATTGGTTGTCACCTGATTGCCCAGCCCGAGCATCCCGCCGAGATAAGCGCTTACGCCACTGGCCATGGTTTGTGCCACGACGGTACTGCCGAGTCGCCGTACTTTGTGATCATCCACGCCATAAATCGCTTCGCGGAACCGCTCAACCCCCGAGGTACCGGCGCCGAAAATAGTTCCGCTGTCAAAGTCTGCCTGATCGGAAATTTCCAGTCCCGCATCTTTCCACGCATCAACGCCCGCGATACATCCGTAGAGAATGCTGGAACTATTAAAATTACGCAATTGCAGTTCGGTAAAATAGTCCCGTTTTTTTTCTTCTGAAATTGCTGGAATACCACCGATACAGCAGGAAAATCCAAGTTCTTTCAGATGGGGAAAAAATTCAATTCCGGAGGTACCCTTTTTCAGGGCGGCAGAAAAAGCGGTTAAGCCTACGCCGTTCGGAGCAACAACGCCCATCCCCGTTATGACTACTCTGGTTTTCATAATTATTGTTTTCTCTTTTTTATTTTGCTGCTTGCTAGGGTGTTCAATTAACAGAAAAAACTGCTGGTACTTTTCCTGGAACAAACAGATTGCAATTTTTTAAATTTTACCTTTAAATTTATTTTTATTGTTCCTTTTTTTGCAGAAAAAAAACGAAACCAAAAAATCTGCCGCCTGTCGCATTTTTCGAATTCGGTATTTCTAATAAAATATCAAACCGAATAAACTCGCTTTTGA
>CAKZUV010000151.1 GCA_937921555.1 uncultured Saprospiraceae bacterium | reverse complement strand
ACCGGGACGGTAGAAAACAAGCGTGGAGCGATTGTAAGTCATTCTTTATAGCATGCAGATTGCGATGAAACGCTGAAAAATCAAAACTCCCTTTTGGGATGATTTTGATGCCCCGTACCCTTGGGTCGGGGTAGTTCACTTTCGGCATTTAAACAGGTAAGTTACTACACGGCAAAACTCTCTCCGCATCCACATTCCCGTTCTGCGTTTGGATTATTAAAATAAAATCCTTTTCCTTCCAGTCCTCCCGAAAATTCCAGCGTAGTATTACACAAGTACAGAAAACTTTTCAGATCCGTCACTACCTTTACGTCGTTGTCTTCAAAAACCTGATCATTGGGTTGAGACTCGTTGTCGAAATCCATCTTGTAGGAAAGACCAGAACAACCACCACTAACCACACTTACGCGCACGAAATATTCCTTTTCATCCAGTTTTTGCTCGGTGAGAATATTATCAATTCTTTCTTTTGCGCTATCTGCTACAAATATCATAATCTAAGATTTAGCCTGAAAAATCAGTTGGATTAATGTCCGGACTTTTCTGCCTTTGTAACCTCAATTCCGTTCTTTTCCTGGTAATCGGCAATAGCGCTTTTAATCGCATCTTCGGCCAGTACAGAACAGTGAATCTTTACCGGAGGCAAAGCAAGTTCTTCTACAATTTTCATATTATCAATTGCCAGCGCATCGTCCACGGACAAACCTTTCAGCCACTCCGTTGCGAGGGAAGAAGAAGCAATCGCAGAACCGCAACCGAACGTCTTAAACTTAGCATCTTTGATTTTTCCGGTTTCTTCGTCTACTTCAATCTGCAAACGCATCACGTCACCACACTCAGGTGCACCCACTAATCCGGTACCTACATTTTTCTGGCTCTTATCCATAGTTCCCACGTTACGTGGATTTTTGAAATGATCGAGCAATTTTTCTGAATATGCCATTATCTATTTATTTTAAAAATTTTTAAAGTTTTTCCTATTCTTAATGGTTGAAACAAAACAAGTCTCTTAATGTTCTGACCATTCAATACTGTCAATATCTACGCCCTCTTTGTACATTTCCCAGATGGGGCTAAGGTCACGCATGTGGTTCACACCCTGAGTGATCGCTTTGATCGTGTAGTCAATATCTTCTTCGGTCGTAAATCGTCCCAGACTAAAGCGCAGCGAAGAGTGCGCCAGATCATCTCCTAATCCCAGTGCTACGAGTACATACGAAGGCTCCAGTGAAGCCGAAGTACAGGCAGAACCAGAAGAAAGTGCGATGTCCTGATTAAAAGTCATCATTAGTCCTTCTCCTTCAACGTGTTTGAAAGAAAGGTTGGAAACGTGCGGCATCCGGTGTTCTTTACTACCATTGATGTATACTTCTTCCATGGCAGCGATCAACGCATTTTCCAGCTTGTCGCGTAATTTGGATAAACGCTCCGCATCCTGGTGCATTTCCTTGGCAGCAATTTCGGCAGCCTTACCAAATCCAACAATACCGGGCACATTCAGCGTTCCGGAACGCATCCCCCGCTCGTGTCCGCCACCATCCATCTGTGCGGTAACCTTTACTCTTGGATTTTTTCTGCAAACGTACAATGCGCCGACGCCTTTTGGGCCGTACATCTTGTGAGCCGTGAAAGCCATCAGGTGAACCCCCGTTTCTTTGGGATCAACCGGAATCTTTCCGACCACTTGTGTTGCGTCACTCATGAAAAGGACACCGTGCTTTTCACAAATTTCACCGATCTTTTTCATCGGCTGGATAGTACCCGTTTCATTATTGGCCCACATGATGGACACCAAAATGGTTTTGTCGGTAATAGCTGCTTCCAGTTCTTTCAAATCTACCAAACCTTCGCTGTCCACGTCCAGGTAAGTTACTTCACCGCCCATTTTTTCGATCTTCTTACAAGCATCCAGGACCGCTTTGTGTTCTGTTTTTAAAGTAATAATGTGATTACCTTTACGCTGATACATCTCAAAGACTCCTTTGAGCGCCAGATTATCCGCTTCGGTCGCACCGGACGTGAAGATAATTTCTTTTGAATCCACGTTGATCAGATTCGCAATTTGCTCCCTGGCATAATCTACTGCTTCTTCGGCAACCCACCCGAAAGGATGATTACGACTAGCCGCATTTCCGTGCTTTTCATAAAAGTAGGGAACCATCTCATCCACTACGCGCGGGTCACAGGGAGTGGTCGCATTATTATCAAGGTATATTTGTCTTTTGTTATTCATCGAATGAAATTATTTAGATTAAGTCTAAAGAGTTATCTATCCTACAAAGATAACATTAAAATACGAAAAAAGGTTGTAAAAAAAAGCCTGATTTCACCCGGAATGCTGACAAAATGCAAGGAGGATTGGTGTTTATCTTTTTTTACGGTGATTTGCAGAAAAAGCGGTGTAGACAGCGGTCTAATAACCATTGAATAATTGGTGAAAAGACAGGCGACTCACCGTCCGTATAGTGCTTCTCTTTTTTACTTTTGTATCTTTACGAATGTAATTTTGTTAATAACATCCCGTGGCACCAGGGCGACAGACTAAAAAAATATTAATGGATCATCAGGATAATTTATTCAAAGAATTTAACAGCGTTTCGGCCGAAGCATGGCTGACCAAAATAAAGGCTGACTTAAAGGGTAAAGAACTCGCATCCCTTCATCATCAGGTCGGGGCAGATATTGAATTATCTCCTTTTCACCACGCGGATACGCGCTCTGGAAAAGTAGGGCCAATTGCCCGGTCTGCTCCGGGAAATCAGTGGCAAATTGGTGAGTCTTTTCAGCTCGGCAACGACCTGAAGTTAACCAACAAAAACATGCTGCACGCCCTGGAAAATGGAGTCGAAGCTGTTCATCTGACCATCGACCGGAATTTATCGGAAGCCGACTTGATGACGTTGTTCAGAGCCATTGAACCCGCCTATATTTTTACGCAATTTTCATTTACGGAAAATGTGGAAGCCATCGCTTTTTTAAATGCATTTGCCCATATTCTATCAGAGAAAAAAGGTGAACGGAATCGCTTTTACGGATCGGTTGATTTGGCCGGAACTTCATTTGATCAGGTGAGAAAATGGACCAGAAAAAATTTGCCGGGTTTCAGCGTCTGGACGATTAGCGCTCCTTTTGGTGATCCGGTGGACCAGTTGACAAAATTGATTGAAAGCGGCATCGCTGGTTTTGATCATTCGGAAGATGCCACGATTGCGGAGGAGGTGCTTTTTAAAGTAGCAACAGGAACCGATTATTTCGTTGAAATAGCCAAACTGCGCGCCTTGCGGATCGTCTGGGCAAACGTGCTGAAAGCTTATCAGATTTCATCCGATGAATTTCCCAAAATAATGGTTGTATTTGCGGCTGAAAGCCAATCCAGTGATCCCAATCAGAACATGATCCGGGCAACAACGATGGCTATGGCTGCTGCGATTGGAGGAGCAGATTTACTAATTGTTTCGCCGGCAGGTAAAGAAGAAAAAAAGACCACCGGATTTTACCGGCGGATCGCCCGCAACGTCCAGCATATTTTAAAAATGGAATCTTTTCTGGACCGGGTAAAAGACGTGGCGGCGGGCAGTTACTACGTAGAGACACTCACCACAAAAATCGGAGAGGCCGTCTGGAAAAATCTCAAAGCTTAAAAAGCCAATCGCTTTCTTTTTGCAATTTGTGATAAACTGACGATTGCCAGAATCACAATGGCTGCGATACTCGCATATTTAATTGTTGGATACATGCCATTTTCAGCAATGATTCCGATGGATGCCCAGATAAAAACCAGTGGTACGACCATCCCTTTTTGAAAAGCCATAAATATTCCAATCAGTACCAGTGCGCCGATGATGACCGCGGTAATAGTTACTTGTTGTTCCAGTGGTAAAATCAATCCTGCTTCGGTTAGCATCAACGCCGCAGAGACCGCCGTGGCTGCACAAATCCAGCCCAGATACATTTGCGTAGGCAAATAATACCAGTGCGTATTTTGATTGTTTTCCAGTTTAATCTGTTTGCGTAAAGCGATAAATAAAATGGTTAAGGCAATTAAATGCCAGAGAATATTAGCAAATCCCAACCACTGAATATTGGTAAAACTGATGGGAACAAAACTAATTGAGGCTAGGGCTGCAAAAATTCCGGCGATAGTGGCGGTGCGAAGATGTGGACTATCTGTCCGTCCGGGTTGCATCTGAAACCAGCTGTAAATGATCATTCCCAAAAAAATAGGACCCCAAATTGAAAACGCGTATCCGGCGGGTTGAATAAGCACCCTGGCATCGTCGTCAAATTGCGAATCAAATAAAATGGTACTACCAAAATTTACAATGGGAACCAGCAGAAAAAGGATAAATTGTAGTTTTTTCATGCCACGATAACGAAAAAGACGGGAAAAGGTTGAAACGAAAAAAAACTGTCGCAATTCGCAACTCTTGGGGAGCACAAAGTTGCGACAGACCACCTAAAGGGTGTTTTGAGCTTTATTATAAGGTAGACAGATTGTTTTTACTTAAAAGTCTGATGTTTTTAACATTGATAAGTCATCAAACATACACTTTTTATGTTAAAAATAAAATTAATATTAAAAAAACAGGTAAGGTACTTAAGGAATGTTAAATAAATAAAGTACGATTCTATACTTCCTCTTTTTGCCTCACTCTGCCTCAACAAAATGGTCATTATACACAGCATAACTCCCATTTTGCTTCTTTGATTGATGCAAAAATAGTTCGCCTAGAATCTG
>CAKZUV010000150.1 GCA_937921555.1 uncultured Saprospiraceae bacterium | reverse complement strand
TGGAAAAATTATTGGAATCGGAGACACGGAAATTGAAGTCGATTTTAATCACATCATGGTGGATAAAGATTTACATTTTAAAGGTGCCGTACTGGCGATCCGCGAAGCGAGCGTGGACGAGCTGGTCCAGCAACATTATATGGAGGAATCGGGGGTGCGGAAGTGAGCAAAAAAACTTCAATTTTATTTTTTAAGATAAGCTCCTGATTACCAGTTTTAGTTAGAGCTATGTTAGACGCTTCGGAAAATCGATTGTTTTATCTCTTTTTTTAATGAGTAATATTACAATGGTAACTAAAAGTAACTAATTATGGAAACCCCAACAAAAGAAACGTTATTAATTGAATTGGATAAGATTTTTGCGGAAACGATCAATTGGGTGAATGAACAACCCAAAGATCATTTTAATAAGGAAATGGTGGCTGAAAAATGGACGATGGCGGGACATCTTTATCATCTTGTAAAAACAACAAAAGAAGTCTCTAAAGGATTGGCTATGCCAAAACTGGCGTTAAGGACCGCTTTTGGAAAATGCAACAGAGCCGAAAGAACGTTCGATCAGCAGTATAAAAAATACACAGACTCTTTAGCCAACATTGCTAAAACAACTGGGAAACCCCTAACTCCTCCTGAAAAATTTGTACCCACCGAGGGAAGCGTTTTTGATAAAATTGAGTTAATCAACAGATTTAATGAAGAGCAATCAAATATAAAAAATCAAATCACCAAATGGAAAGAAAAAGATTTGAACAGATACCTTTTACCCCACCCTGCTATGGGAAAACTGACCGTCAGAGAGATGATCTATTTTGTGATCTTTCACACTAGACATCACCTTGACAATTTAAAAAATAATTATGTTGAAAAGTAAAATCAATTAAAACTACTATTCATCTTTCTCCTGTCCACAAACTACCTCCTTCCAGATCAAATACCCTTTTCTATTCATGTGCAAACTATCAGCAATAAAAATATCCGCCGTCGGGCGTCCCTGATTATCGAGCATGGGATTCCAGACATCTACATAAAAAAGTTGCGGACGCTGATCGCAATAATCTTTCAATAAATCATTAAAAACTTCGTACGCCAACTTGTAGTTCCAGCGGGAGGGACTGGGTTTGGCAGAGATAAAATGAATGCGTAATTCTGAATCTAAAGCAAGTAATTTACTGACCACTGCTTTTGTTGTGGTCATAATATCTTCCGGTCTTTTCCCGGCGGAAATATCATTATCTCCTTCGTAAATATAAACGACGACTGGACGAAATCTCGTAACTGCCTGGTCCAGAAAATACAATAAATCAGACATCTGCGATCCGCCAAACCCGGTGTTGATTACTGGTACTCCGTCACAATCTGTAGCCAAATCTTCCCACAAACGCACGCTGGAACTACCTGTAAAAATAAACACCTCTTCATCTTCCGCAACAGGAAGTTCGTTAAAACTTTTAATCTCTTTATCAAAACGACACGGGTCTTGTCCTTTCAGATGGAGACTTCCCGTAATCAGAATAAAGAGAAGAAAGGATTTTATTTTCCACATACCTGATTTATTTTTTGCCGGATTAATACTAAAATCTTGTCTAGAACTTGAAAGGGTCCTGTCAAGTGTGTCAGCGCGGTGGCTTTTCTTCAGGCCTGCCTCCCGAATCAGGGAGGAACATAAGGTGCGGGATGCCAAATGACACAGATAACGCACAGTCCCTAAAACTTCGCCGTCACGCCTCCCAGAATATTAAAGCCGTACGTCTCATATCCTTTCCATCGTTCCCGCTTATTATTCAATACATTGTTGAGATTTAAAAACAAGGCAATCCGGTTGGTCACTTTATAGTTACCTCCCAGATTTACATCAAACAATCCGCCAAGGCTATCTTCGACCCTCGTACCAATCGTTCGGAACGGGACACCATTTTCAATAAATAATTCTCCGCTTACGGTCAGCTTTTCGCGGAGCGTAGTGTAATATGCTCCGGCGTTAAACTGCAGGTTGGGCAAATGCCAGGCAGCTTCCTCATTTTGGGTATTGAAAAAGTTTTGCGAAAGCGTCAGCATAACCCGCAGATCTTTGCGCGGATTGGCTTCGAGGGTTCCTTCGATATTGAAAATATTTACCGTGTCGGTAAGCAAATCAAACCGAATGGTATCCAGCGGATTATTAACAAACAGCGCCAGGTCGTTAGCGATTTTATAACTGGCCTGAATCTGATAATCCACCACTCTCAGATTTCCTTTTACACCACCAAAAAATTTGTAATAGTCGGTATTCACCGGATTGATACTGGACACCAGAAATGGATTGTAATCAGTTAGATTCTTAAAACTGTTTTTGTACAGCCCTCCGTCGGCCCCAAGGTACGCTGCCAGTTGATTGCCCACAATATTGGCGCTCACTTCCACGTCGGGAAAAACCCGGAAATTATCTTCGTTGGAAGTCAGATTAAATCCCAGTTTTGCTTTAAAAATATCCCCGTGAAAAGTATAGCTGGGGCGAATACCAAAGTTGTTCAGCGTTTCGTTTTCCCCATCATTAAAAACGGTAAAATCAGCATCCAGAATAACCGTCAGCGGATGCAACTCATTAAACCATTTGGTGGCACCTATTTCAAAATCAAATCCAAATTCTTTGGACGCAAAATTATCATTCATCGAATACAGATCAAACTGCGCGTGGTAGTCAATATCGCCCTGGGTTTTTACGCCGTTAAAAAATTTGGCGTTGGCCGCAAAGGTCTTAAATTGCTGCTGAACATCTTCTCTGAGTTCGCTCCGCGTATCATTATCGTATCCATAAAAATGAACTTCATCAAAGTCGTATCCCAGTCCACCACTGACAGCAAACCCCTGATCAAAATAATAGCTTCCGTTCAAGTCACCGTTGATCTCGCGGAATCGTTGATTTTCCAAACTTTCACGGTTGGCAGTATGATATTTCAAATGGCCTCCGATATCATATTTTGGATCTTTGGTATTGTTGTACGCCAACTCTGCGTAGGGCCGGTTCGGTGTTCCGTAACCTAGTTTTATAAAGCCGTTATAGGACGGATCGACCTTATCCCGTTTGATCGCCAGAGGTCGAATCCGCGGTGGCAGATACTGCATCTGTATGGACCGCGAAGGTAAAGCGTACGTCAGTTGCCGGGAAGTCGTATCCAGTTCGGGCAATTCCGGCGTAACGTTTATTTTTTTCGATTCTTCCAGCGAAGCTTCAAAATCCTTGATCACATCAATCTCTTCGTCCGGCAAGGTAGGCTGTGCAATCACCAGAGTAGTCAGCAACAGAAACACTCCCAGCGGAAGCAGCTTGCTTATTTTTTTTATTCCTGAAAACATTATATTGATTATAAATAAGTTCATATTGTTCATGTTTATTAAAAATCGCCTGACGATTTTTCACCAAAAAAATCCATTCCGGTACTTACTGCTCTTCCTGTAAATCCAGCGTTTCAGTATCCACGGGAGTCGTAATCAACCGGTTGGAAGCTGCTTCTCTGGCTTTCAATTGTTCCAGTTTCTTTTTGGCAATATTCAGTAAGTCTTCGTCTTCGGTATAGCTTTCAATCCAGCCTTCGAGTACCGCGCGGGCGTTCAGCACATCTCCCTTTTCAGCTAAAATATCCGCCAGCAAAATAATACTTTTGCCCGCCCAGTAAGGATATTCAGAACTTTCTGCCTGCGCGTTCAGGGTAATTTGTTCGGCAACTTCCAGGTCCCGCTGTACGTAGTAAATGTACGCAATCAGATAACGGGCTTCAGCCGTTTCTTCGTTATTACTGGTTTTGGTTACTTCGTTAAAAGCGCGTAACGCGTCCAGGTATTCCTCGCGGTCAAAGGCAATTTTGCCAAGATAAAAATTAGCCAGCGCACGCTGTTCGGTGGTCACGTCCGGATTTTTTAACACTTTATCTGCGTAAGCCAGAACGGCCTCTCCGTTACCAATCAGATACGCACTGCTCAGCGCACCTTCCTGTGCTTCCAGACGGGTATCCATTTTGTCCGTTGCGGCTTCCAGTTTGCTGTACAAGGCAAAAGACTTTTCGTAATCTTCGGCGTGGTAATACGCGATGATGGCCGCCTTATCGAGTGCTTTTAGGTAGTAAAGACTATTCCCTTTGTCAATAACCGTCTCAAAATCCCGCAGTGCTTCGGAGTATTCTTTTTCCGCAGTGTGGGCATCTCCCCGATAAAAATAAGCCTTGATAATATTTTTTCCATTCGGATATAAACGGATATAATTATTCAGACTAATGATGGCTTTTCCATAATTTCCATTCTCATACTGAGAAGCAGCGGCTTTAAAATTGATTGTTTCCTTTTCGTCCGCCTGTACCTGATATCCGGGAATGGTTTCCAAAAAAGCAAAATACACGTCCGGCTGTGCCAGGTCATCCACGTAGATTTCCTCCAGTGCCGTCAGCGCTGCTTCCCCTTCTTTTTCGGTTGGATTATTTCCGAATACCTGTTTGTAATAATTGGCCGCTTCTTCCAGACTTCCCTGGTTGTAACTAATTAATCCCAGTTTCAGTAAAGCCTGATTTCTCAGATTAGAATTCGGATATCTTTCCAGCAGTTTTTTAAGGGGTTGTGAGGCTTTATCCAGCTTACTGATTTCCAGGTAGGTGATCCCCAGTTGCAACAGCGCATTATCCGCGTATTCGGAATTAGGATGATTATCCACCAGATCATCCAGCGCAATAATTTTGTTGGTTTGGTTGCCATTCAGACCTTCAATGATCGCTTTCTGATAAAGCGCATAAACAAAACCATTGTGATTTTCATCAACGGCCGTATTATAATATTCGAGCGCTTTTCCGTATTGATTTCTTTTGAAATACGCGTCACCTGAACGTAAAATAGCGTCTCCCTGAATACGCTGCGCAACAATAGGGTTAGAAATAAAAAGTGCATTGTTTTTAATGCCGGATGCTGCCTTTTCAAAATACCCCAGGGCACCGTTGTAGTCTTCCTGTTCCAGATAATTATATCCCTGAATGTAATTAGCGGTATGAACCGATGATTCGTCCGGCAGGTTTCTCAGATTTTTGGATAGCGCCAAAAACTTATTAATCTGGCGGGTACTTTCGGAAAAGTCCTCTTCCTGGTGCGCAATTTCACCCAGCCAGTAATAAGCGAGGGCTTTGGTACGATTGTCCACCGGATTCTGAAGTGACTGATTAAAACGATTTTTAGCTTCCTCCATGTTTCCTTCGCGGTACAGTTGTATTCCCTTGAAGTACGCTACCTTTTGGTACGTTTCTTTTAAAGCAGGAGAAAGACTGGGCAATTTTTCAATCGTCGCCAGGGCATTGTCATAGTCTCTCGTATTCAGAAAAATAGAAGATAAAAGCGTTTGTGCCTCCGCGTGAAATTTGGAAGAAGGATCAATTTTTTCCAGCGCCGCGATGGCCTCCCGGTCAAAATTAAGTTCATAACTCAGCTTCGCATAATTGAAATTGGCTTCTTCCTGGATGTCATCTTCGTAATCCATTTTGGCAGCAGCCCGGAAAGCATTACGCGCACTGGGTTTGTTATTTGTTTTCAGATAAGCATCGGCCAGCGCATACATGGCGCTCTGCCCCATTTTACTATCGAGGGTTCCCAGTTCTTCGAGGCGAACGATGGCCTGTTGATAATTTTTATCCTGATAATGAACATAACCGAGCTGGTATAAATCTTCGGGTCTCAGTTGTTTGGCATTGTCGGCGTAATATTCCAGGTACGGCAGTGCTTTGCGGAAATCTCCTTTTTCAAAATATGCCTGACCGACGAGTTGATTAATTTCCGGAAGATTTTTTAGTTTTTCGTCCTGGGTTTTATTGACGGCATATTTGATTACCTCATCGTATTTGCCCTGCGCAAAATAAATTTGAGTAATGTAATACGGCGTGTAAGGCTGGTATTTTTTAGAACGCTCCACTTTTTCAAAACTCGCGATGGCTTCGTTGTATTTATCTTCGTAAAAGGAAGTCATTCCGTAGTAATAATTAGACGGATAATAATATTCGTTCTGAATATCCCGGATTTCACTGAAAGCAATACGGGCTTCCCGGAATTTCTTTTTTACAAAATAAGAATAACCTAATTTGAATTTGACCTCCGAACGTTGGTCCCGGCCCAGATCAAAGGCATCGATGCTGGCAAAAAGTTCCGCCGCACGAGCGTAATCTTTACTATTAAAATAAAAATCGGCCATTTCGATGATTGCCTGATTGGCCAGTGGATCGGGATCGTAGGTTCTCGCAAAATCAATGATGAGCCGTTCTCCGTCGGGCTGATTGAGCCGTACGGCAGATTTTGCGTAGAAAAGCTCCGCTTTGGTTCTTAAAAGGATTGATTCGGGTTCGTTGAGCGGACGGAGGGCTTCCACTACTTTTTTAAATTCTGCCTGGGCCAGTCCCACAATTCCTTCTTCGTAGAGATTCATGGCTTTTTTATAAGCCAGATTGTTCTCCGTATAAATAGCGCTGTTTTGCGCACTTATTCCCAAAAATAATAAGGAAAATAATGTCGAAAGCAGCGATTTTTTCAAATAGCAAGGTGTTTTCATAAACATAGCAATCAATAAGAGGTAAATAATTAACCATAAATATTCAGACAAAAATACCCACGGATTCAGGCAGGCCAGTTTGTTCAAGATACTTTGCGAGTGATAAAAAGTCGTTTCTAAAACACGTTTCTTCCTCGCATATTGTGGCGAATTTAGGAAATTTTTAGGTGTCTGGCCTAAGAAAGTGCCCTAAAACCACTAATCTATTTCAGTAAATAGTGAAAACCAAAATTCTTAGGTACAATAATTGCAACAATTATTATCAGACATAATTATTAGATACACCAAAATATTAATATGACATCGAATCTAACTGGTCAGTTTTCAGATCGGACATCTGGCAATACTGCTTTTCAGGATAATACCACAAAATCAGAAAATAATACGACAAAATACGTCGAAGGTTTAATCGTTGTAAACAATCTCCATCAAATAATTGGGTGGAATCCCGCTTCCAAGTCGCTTACCGGGTATAACCGAAAGCATATAATTGGTAGTTCTGTCCTGGATTTACTCACCTCAGATACAGAAAAAAAGGCTTTTCTTGACGATTTCGACCAACTGTCCAATCATTGTGATAATGAAAATATTTGTCACGAATCAACTGTTAGTATATTTACCCATTCAGGGCAAAAAAAACCCGTAAAGTTTCAGTGGAATCGAATGGTTGTAGTGGGTGTACCGCTATTTAGTATCTGTATTTACAGTATATCAGACAAATCTTTATCCTTTGAGGATTTTCAGGAAAAAGAACTGGAATTAATTCGTAAGGAAAAAGAACTGGCAAAATTAGCTTCTTCTAACCGTCAATTGGAGTCCTTTGCGTACGTAACTTCACATGATTTGAAAGAACCATTGCGGTCCATCGGAAATTTCACCCAGCTTCTGGGAAAAAGACTGGAAAATAAACTGGATGATACGGACAGAGAATTTTTTGGATTTGTGACCAGCGGCGTCAAAAATATGAATAGTCTGATCGAAGATTTACTCACTTATTCCAGAGTAAACAGCGGGAAACACGAGGTTGTAACGCTGAATCCCAAAGACTCCATCGCAGTGGTTATCAACAGCCTTCACCAAAGAATCGTCGAGACCAATGCCACCATTGAAATAAAAGAAATTCCGGAAGCGATCCTGGGTAATCCCACAAAAATAAAGCAACTGTTTCAAAATTTGATTGCCAACGCCATCAAGTTTCAAAACCCGGAAAAAAATCCGATGATTACCATCCACGGACGAGAAGAAGCCGATTGCTGGACTTTTACTATTTCTGATAATGGAATCGGCATCAAAGAAGAGTATTACAAAAAGGTATTCGGAATTTTCACCAAACTGCATCACAAATCGGTCTATCCCGGTTCGGGTATCGGTCTTTCCGTTTGTCAGCGTATTGTAGAACAGCACGACGGAGAAATCTGGGTAGATTCGGTCTTTGAGGAAGGTACCAATTTCCATTTCAGTATTGGCAAAGATCAATGTCTCCAACCAACAACTAAGTGCCCGGAAGGACATTAATACCAGAAAAAAGTCCTTGAAAGACAAGGTGTTCAGACCAAAATTCTAACGACTTTTCTAAGTGCATTTAAATAAGCAGCGTTTGCTTCCGGCGTACCGATAGTCACCCGGACACATCCTGGTGCACCAAAATTATCAACCGGACGCACCATAATCCCTTCTTTTAACATAGCTGCTTCAAATTCTACGGATGTTGAGTTTGGTTTTATTAAAATAAAATTACCCTGAGAGTTCCAGTAAGTCACCCCCAGCGCGTCCAGTTCTGCGTAAATTTTTAGTCTTTCTGCCTGTACCATATTCACCGTTTTCTGAACGTATTCTTCATCGGTCAGTGCCGCAACTCCGGCTTCGATAGATAATTGATTGATCAGAAACGGGCGGTTGTACATCAGCAAGTACGCGGCAATTTCCGGAGTTGAATATCCGTATCCAATCCGTAAGGCCGCCAATCCGTAGGTTTTTGAAAAACTGTTTACCGCAATAATCTGATGGCCTTTTTTTACGTATTCCATCGCAGTGACAAAATCGGGCGCATCGGCAAACCTGTAATATACTTCGTCCAGCACCACCACCAGGTGTTC
>CAKZUV010000149.1 GCA_937921555.1 uncultured Saprospiraceae bacterium | reverse complement strand
CTTTTTCATTCGTTGCATCAAATCAATTTCTTCCTCCGTCCGGCTCAATTTCAGATAGGCTTTTTTGTGTTCTCCGATCCCGTGCTCCGCTGAAACCGATCCGCCCATCGCCTGCAATGGAAAATAGACAACCTGATTTATCGCTAAACGAAGCTCGTCCGATGCCTCGTTTTTATCCACCACAAAATGAATATTTCCGTCGGCCACGTGCCCAAAAGTATAGCAGTGGTTTACACCTTCCATTTTTTCCAGGGTTGCCACTGTTTTGGCCGCATAGTCGCCGATCAGCGGGATAGGCAGACTGACATCAAAATGCTGATCATACGTACACGACGCCGAAATCACCCGGACATCCTCCCGGATTTTCCAAAACCAGTCCAGATCACTTTCCGTCTGAGCGGGCACCGCATCCAGAATTATTTCGTCTTCCAGTGCTTTTTCCAATAAATTCATCAGTTGCAATTGCTCTGTTTCCTGATTTTGACCCAGCGATTCCAGTAAGACATAATAGGAGTAATCGTAAGGAAGGGGCGGGGTGGAGGCACCGGCAGTTGTCATTTTATGGTACGTCTTTTCCCAGATCAGCTCATAGGCACTCAGCGTTCCGGCCATTCCTTTATCCATAAATTTTAAAAATGCAATTACCTGGTTATAATCATTCAGACCGACAAAAGCACTGGTACGGCTTCGGGGTGCTTCGACCAATTTAAGGACCGCCCGGGTGATCACGCCGAGCGTACCTTCGGAACCGATAAACAGTTGTTTCAGGTCGTAAGCCGAATTGTCTTTAATGATTTTTTTCATTGAATTGATGACCGTTCCATCGGCGAGCACCGCTTCTATTCCCATGACCAGATGCCGCGTTACTCCGTAACGAAAAACGCGCAATCCCCCCGCGTTGGCTGAGATAACCCCACCAATCTGCGCGGAACCTTTGGCACCAAAACTCAGCGGAAATAACAAATCTTCCGCTTCGGCTGCCTGATGAATATTTTCTAAAATAACACCAGCCTGTACGGTCATCGTCCGGTTTTGCGAATCGGTTTCTTCTACCCGGTTCATCTTCTCCATGGCAATGACGACCTCGTGTCCTTGTGTTTGGGTGCCACCTACGAGATTGGTCAGGCCACCGTGAACGACTACGGATTGTTGGTGAGCATGGCAGATTTTAAGGGCAGCGGAAACGTCTACGGTGGTACGTGGCAGAAGGACGGCTTTGGCTTTCAGGGGCTGATCCATCGTCCAGATATGTGCGTAGCGTTCGTGAACATTTTCGTCGGTGAGGACATTTTCGGAACCGAGTTTTGCGCGTAATTCTTCGAGCATCTTTATAATTTTAATCTATGAGCATTCTCCGAGGCTCTATCAAAAAAACAACGTAGAAAAATCATTAAGACTTTTCTACGTTGCTTTATTGTTATAGAATCAGTAAACGTATTTGTCGTCTACTCAAACAAGTTATCATAATTTCCTTCGTCGTTGTTACGCGCCTGTTTTTCCGGACGCTGAATCGGGGTATTCAGGTCGAGCGTTCCTTCTTCCGAAGACAAGTCAAACTCGGTTCCTTTCATATCACCCATCAACAACAAGGTACTTTGCTTTTCAAATTTTTCCAGCATCTTTAATCCTTCTTCCTCAAAGACGCCGTTTTGCAGGTCCACCGAATCCATAAAACTGGCCGACATTTCCATCATCCGTTCCATCTCTCCAACCTTGTTGGCTACGTCGTCGGCGGTCGCTTCCATCGCCTGGTCAAACATCGCACGCTTATCCGGATCACCACTGATGACACTCATGGCGGATTTCATGGCCGAGTGAGAAGCACGGATGGCTTTTCGCTCCTGTTCCTTCATCTTCACCTGATCGCGGGTATCTTCCAGTAAAATTTCGGAGTTGCCGTACATCTTCGTTAAGATCTTGTGCATGATATTGATCTTCTTGTGCAGGGCGTTGTATTTGGCGTTGGACTCTTTTAAACGGGCGGCTTTACGCGTGGCGAGCATCAATTGTTGCTGGTTGCCTTTCTTTTTGGCCATACTCGCCAGCTTCATATTGTTGTCCATCTCTTTGGTATTCTCCTGCATGATGGTCGTCAGCTTTCGCATCTGACCACGGAGTGCACCAATCTGCTTGGACATCTTTTTCAGGTTGTTTTCCAGATCATCCACGTAAGATTTCAGAATTCCGATGGGATCGAGCTGGACGAATAATCCGGTAATTTTTCGCATGACACTTTTATATCCGTACCACATCAGATTACGGGTCTTTGGGTTGAGGACCACAAAGAGGAGGACTGCGATGACACCCAATACGAGTGCCATTTGCAAAAGCGAAAGTAATCCCGCTATGAGTGGTGGAATAATTAACATTCCCAGATAACCAATACCGAGTGCCGCAACGCCCAAAAATATCGCTCCGGTTATGCCTTCCGGACGGGAAAAAAATCCTTTCTTTTTATAGTTTTCGGGATCAATTGAATTAAAATCTGCCATTCTGTTTAAATTAGTTTACCAACCGGTAATAAAACGCTGCTGGTATGTTAAGTGATTCGATAAGGAGGTCATTGGCTGACCTGAAAGTTAGAATTTTTAAGTCCTGGTGGGCTGTAAAGTTATATGTGTCTTTTGCATCCTGCACCTTGTATTCCTCCCTGATTCGGGAGGCAGGCCTAAAGGAAGGCCAACGCACTGACACACATTACAAGACAATCTCGTCCTGGTACTTAAAGTATGTTTACAAAAATAAATTAATATTTTCAATGTCTTTATCAATTTCGTTCATAATGCTCTGGTAGGTCATGAGGAAGTTTTCTTTGGTGCCTTCAATTCTGGCTTTGGCTTCCTGTACGTCGTTGTCCGCATTATCGATGGTAGCCTGAAATTTCTGAATCTGTGCCTCCAGTTGAGCGATCTTTTCCTGATGCTTTACGATCTGCTGCTTTAAATGTTCAACTTCCTGTAATTTACCGTTGACCCTTGTTTTGGTTTGATTTTGCAGCGCGATATCGAATTGCTGGTTTTCTTTGTTGAGCACCGCCTTGTAGTGGTTGGCCGTTTTGATGAGTTTTTCTTTGGTCAATCCCATGGTAGCCGCAGCCGCAAAGGCGGACTTAAAAGCAGTAGGTTCGTCCATATCCATCTTGGCGAGGGCAGAAAGCGCCTGCTTAAATTCGAGATAATCGAATCCGGGAAGGTTACCTTTTTCAAGCGCGTTGGTCAGAAAATTAACGGTTTTATCATCCAAACCGTGCTGAGTGCCAAAAATGGTCTTTAAATCTTTGTTCATTTTTAAGTGATTGTCTAAGGAATGGCGATTAAATAAAGTCTTTTGTTTCAGCTATTTTGTCAACATTCCTGGTAGTGTTTAATGCAAATTAAAACCTGACCGGCAAAATAATAAATTTGTACGTCATATCGGTCTGTAAATGCGTTTAATTTATTTCACGCGGAGGTATTCTCCTTGCAATACGTTATTTAGAATACAATTTAGCCGACCAGAAGGTTGCACAAACCATTTGTCAAAAGTCAAATCCAACCGTACCGCAGTCCTCTTCGCTGTCCGACGGAGACAATCGCATCTTTCGGACGGCTGCCAGGGCCAGCGCTTTGAGCTGGGAATCGAGGGTCGTGGAGCCACGCTGGGTAAACTTTGCGTAGGTGACCACTCCTTCGGGGTTGGTGCAGAATTTTATCATAACTTTTCCTTTCGCCGGAGTCGCATTCCGGGTGAAAGGTTTTACGAGCAGCGTTCTGGTTTTCATGCCGGCGCTGAGTGTTCCGGTTACCGTGCTGCCGGTTAGTCCGGGCGCAGTTTTAGTGGTGCTGATCGGGGTGCCGCCCTTTGCGGTAAATTCCTTTTCCCGGCTGACGGGGACTGCTTCGTAGGTCGCAGGTGCCGGAGAAGACGCAGGAAGGGTAGTGGTTGCACTTACTTCCGATGAATGTACCGCAGCCGGACTGCCATTTTGGGGAGACGATTGATTCGCAGCAGCGTAGAAAAGGTATTCATCTTTTGCTTCCAGCATTTTTGCGAGCACGGATGCCTGCTGATGCTGCTGTAAATCCTGGCGGTACAATGCCAGAACGTTTGGTTCGGAATGTAGATTGGGAACGACCCAATAATGCGTTTTTCCTTTTTCGTCCGTGCTTTCCAGCAAAAGACCTTTGAGCTTCTGATCGCTGAGTTGATAGAGACCGAGAATATTTGTTTGATTTTTAGTGGTATAATTTTGCCGGATTTCGTAGCCTTTTTTGGTGGGATCCAGTCCCATTTCCAGTTGGTAAGCATACCCTTTGGAAAGGTAGCGGTACTCGTCGAGGGTCGTGCCGGATTGGGCCAGCAGTATTCCGGCAAACAGGATAAAGTAAATGGTTAAAAAATTTTTCATAACTTGGTTGTTGATCGGCTTTAGGGTTTGATAAATTTCAGTATCTATACAAAACATGCTGTAATAAAGTCTATTGTTGCTGCTATAAATTTACAATAAATAATGGAAATTTGCCGGGGAGAACTTTCTCACAACGAATAGACTTTTTTATAACGAAAAATAAATGGTAAAAAGTTTATGAACCAAATCTTTCATATTCTGAACGGAGATGCCCTGAAAGAACAATTTCCTGCCGCCATTCCGGGAGAGATCATCATTGCCCGGTTGTGTCTCGTGGATGGCCCGGTTGCCGCTGCCACGGAATCAGAATTATATAAAATCCACGCAGCTTTTATCTGTGAAGTTTATCCCGGATTTTCGGAAAAGGAGTGTCTGAACAGCATCGTTTCAGAAATGCAGAAAGTGGAGGAGATTCCCGGTGATTCGACGGTGAATCTTTGGTTTGAAGACGACCTTTTTTGTCAGGTCAACTTTTGGTTTATGATGCATTTGCTTTCGCAAAAAGGTAAAAAATATCAGTTAAACCTGGTTCGTCCGAAAAAAGGAGCCGAATATTCGTTCGGTGCAATGAATCAAGGTGAGTTGGTGCAAGCTATTGACAATAAAATAGTTATAGCAAGTGACGAACAAATTTTATTGAGCCGTTTCTGGCGATTATACCAGCAAAATAAGCTTTCCGAGTTACGCCGCTTATCCGAACTTTTATCAGACAGATATCCGTTTTTATTGCCCGCTGTCCGGGCACATCAGGATCGTTGTGTTCAGCCGGGGCGTCCCAAACAGGCGATCAGGGCCATCATGGAAGAACTGCAAACCGAGGAGTTTGGTCCCGTGTTCCGGGCTTTTTGTGACCGGGAAAAAATCTATGGTTACGGAGATTTACAGGTAAAAAGGTTATTTGATGAAATACTAAAAGAGCGATCCGGAAATGATGCTGATTTATTGGACTTTCATGGCTAACCTGATTTTCATTTTTTTGGTAGATTGAAGATCAAAAGAGAAAAGTGTCTGGATTTTTTTATTTAAGTTTTTCCATAAATTTTAGCTTTTCTTTCTTCTGTTCATTTTTTTTGGCAAAAAAAAAAAACGAAACAAAAAAATCTGCCGCCTGTCGCATTTTTCGAATTCGACACTTCTAATAAAATATCAAGCCGAATAAACTCGCTTTGTAATTTATTTCTAAGTTTTGGGTCATTGACTATCAGTGGCTTTCTATCTATTTGGCTTTTTTTTAGCTCACACAGTATTCGTCTTAAGACATTTTATTAATGTATCGAATGGAAAAAAGCTCAAGGTCGGAAATTTCCTGAAGTGGGAACAATTTTAGTTATTAACAGAAAATTTTTTAAATCCGGAGAGTAAATTGGACACCATAACAAAAAGCTAGAATCTATTTTAAAGGTTATTTATAGCTATCCATGAACAGCTTTATAATTTTCGTAAGCAATATAAATCAATAAAATCCAAAAAATGGAAAACATAACTTTAACAGATATTTGCTGCTATCCCGTAAAATCCACGACCGGGTTTTCGCTGGAAAAGGTAAGGGTTGAAAACAAAGGATTACCGTTTGATCGTAACTTTGGCGTTATTGGCCGGGATCAGAAAATGGTCACTGCCAGAGAAAATCCGGAATTGTTGCGGATTAGTACGCAAATCAAGGATAATACGTTGATCTTATCCGCTCCGGGAAAAAAATCTATTCAATTAATCCTAGATCAATTGTCTCCGGCAAAATCCCAATCCGTTGGGATTTTCAGTGATTTTGCCAGCGCTATTCCCATGGAACACGAAGTCAATAACTGGATATCGGCGGTGCTCGGCCAACCGGTAAAACTGGTAAGAACGGATCCGGCGGCCCCCAGAAAAATAAAGCCCAAATACCATCCACCAAAGCAGGAAATCATTTCTTTTTGCGATGCTGCTCCTTTGCATTTGATTTCATCCGCCTCGCTCGCTGCTCTCAACACTCAGCTTGCTCAACCCGTTACCACGACCCGTTTTCGGCCAAATCTGGTCATTGCCGGCGCCGAAGCCTGGGCGGAAGACGACTGGCATCAAATTAAAATCGGAGCGTGTACATTTAAAGTAGTCGCCAAAACCGTGCGTTGTAATTTGCTGACCATCCATCCACAGACGACCGAACGCCATCCGGCTCAGGAACCTTTACGGACCCTCGCCGGAATAAAGAAATCAGCCAACGAAGTTACATTCGGTATCTATTTAATTCCCGAAAAACCGGGCATGATTAAAACCGGGGACCAGGTAAGTGTGGTGAATAAATAAGCTACTCGAATTCAAATCTATTTCTAAAAATAAAATCAAAAAGTTCTCAATGTAAAAGAATCCAGAAAGCGGGTCGCGTGATCCCGTGTCGTCACCGAATCATTGGCCCGGACCTGCAGAATATACAACCGGTTTTCTACCATCAAAGCCTTGAATTTTCCCCATTTTTTACCTTTGTCGTAACTCATCTTCCAGATGCGGCCCGGATAGCCCGCGTACGTCTGTTCGGATTCGTAGAGCAGGGTGCCACCGATACTGGACACCATACTGGCAACCGTAGAATCAAAATAAAGGGTAGTGAGTTCCGTACTGTCAGAATGCAGCGTGCCGGATGGATATTCACAATGACTCAGCGAATAAATGGCGGCCACACTATCTGCTTTTTCCTGATAAACCAGGTTATTACAAAAGATCGGACCGATCGCAGAACCAACCGTATCGAGGGTAGTGGTAAGTTTTCCGGGTGTCAGAATACTGAATTTTTTATCTTCCGAAAGATGGTATTCCCAGTCCGTGGTTTGAAATCCGAAGAGGATAATGGACATGCAAATAAGGAAAAAGAGTCCTGTTTTATTTTTCATAATCTTTAAACGCCGGTGGTCAGTTTTTAGTGTAAGCAATAGGCAATTAGTAGTCGGCAAATAATTACTTGGTTTCCCGTTAGGAAGTTTACGCCGCACGGCTTATCTTCGCGGTATGTTAAAAAATTATCATGCTTATCTTTTCCTGATTTTGGTTGCTCTGACGGGGTGTCAGTCTGATCCGGTTGCTGAAAATCGACCTGCCGGAGAGAATGCGTCCGTGGTTGTTTCCGGGGATTCCGATTATCCCGAGTTAAACGAATCCTGGGGTTTTATTGATAAAAGCGGAGACCTGGTCATCGCCGGAAAATTTGAAGAGACGCGGGGATTCAGCGAAGGACTGGCACTGGTGAGAAAAGGGGACAAGTGGGGTTTTATTGATAAAAAAGGAAAAATTATCATCGCTCCCGAATTTAAGTCCGCCTGGTCGTTTGAAGATGGAATGGCTAAGGTGATGAATTTTTCTGACAAACTGGGAATCATCAATCCGGCGGGAGCGTACCTGTTGCCCGCCGAATACACCGAGATCAAATCCTATTCCGAGGGACTCATCGCCGTAAAAAAAGATTCCCTTTTTGCGTATCTGGACGAACGGGGCCAAACGGTTATTCCTCCAGCTTTTTTACGGGCCTGGAATTTTCGGGAAGGACTGGCCAAAGTAGCGATTGACAACAAGATTACGGTAATTGACAAGACGGGAAAACCCGTTTTTAAAGCGACCTACGAACGAATCGGGGATTTTGCCGAAGGGCTGGTCAAAGCAAAATGGGAAGGGAAATTTGGATATCTGAATAAAAAAGGACAGCCGGTGATTGAAAATCAATTTGATAATGCCGGAGATTTTAACCTCGGTATTGCGGTCGTTGCAGTAGAAGAAAAATACGGTTTAATAAATCAACGGGGTCGTTTTGTGGTAACCCCTCAGTACCAGACGATTTACTATGCGGGCAACAGTCGGTGGGTCATTGTGGAAGATGCCAGCTTTGGTCTCATCGATGAGAAAGGGACCATCGTCACGGAACCCGTGTATCAGCAAATTTATGCCTTCGGGGAAGAACGGGCGATTTACCAGCGCGATGGTCTCTGGGGCTATCTGAATGTAAACGGTCAGGAAATCACACCTCCGCAATATGGACTGGCCTGGACTTTTCAGAGCGGACTGGCCAGGGTTGGATTTCGTCAGGGAATTGGTTTTATTGATACGACCGGAAATCCGGTGATCCTCCCCGATTTTTCGGACGTCCGTGATTTTCAGGAAGGATTGGCAACGGTACGACTGTAATTTGTTAAATTTGCGGCCGGTGGTACAACTGAACTTTTCTATGTTTATAGCTTTTTAAAAACCGGATAAACATAATTCTTCGCATTTATACGACGTTCAGAACTAGGTAATTTCTTTCTTTGAACATTTTACCACCCAAAGTATTTCAATACGATTTACATTCGTTATTTTTATTATAAAACGCTTAAAAAACTATTAAAATGAAATTCAATTTTCTTGCTTTTTTATTAATGATTGGACTTGCGGTGTCGAGCACTTCCTGTGCCAAGAAGGCTCTTGCAGCCCTCCAGTCTGAACTGGATAATGCCAATGCGGACTTATCCAAAAGGGATAAAGACCTGAAAGAGTATATCGATAAACTGAGTTTGTGTAACCAGAATCTGAAGGAACTTGAGGGTAAGTTAAAAACGGCACAGAATCAAGAAAATATTCGGAACGAACAAATCTCTGACTTGAAAGAACAAGTGGCGGATGCCCGTAAACTGAGAGACAAGCAGCTGATGCAGGTGGGTGACCTGACCGTGCTATCCCAGACGGCCAATGCCAACATCGGGGAAACATTACAACAGCTTGAGCGGAAAGACAAATACATCAATCTGTTACAGGCCGCAAAAACCAAGGCGGACTCAATCAACCTCGCCCTGGCAGTGAACCTGAAAAGTGTACTCAAAGATGGTATTGATGATAGGGACGTGGATATCAAAGTGGACAAAACGGTGGTACTCATCAACTTGTCGGACAAGATGCTTTACACGAGTGGTAGTGCGACGATTACGCCACGTGCGGGTGAGGTACTCCAGAAAATCGCTACGATTATTCAGTCCCGTCCGGAATTTGAAGTGATGGTAGAAGGGTATACGGACAACCAGCCGATTAGAAATAGCTGTATGGAAGACAACTGGGATTTGAGTGTTAAACGTTCGACTTCCGTAGTTCGGGCTTTACAAAAAAATTACGGAGTTGATCCCAATCGTCTGATCGCAGCGGGACGCGGAGAGTACAATGCCCTCGCTGACAACAGTACGGTCGATGGTCGTGCCACCAATCGTCGTACCCGGATTATCATCATGCCTAAACTGGATCAATTTTACGATTTGCTGAATCCGACCAAAGTACCTAAGTAGGGTAGAGACAGCCACTTGGTTAGCAATCTGAAATATGCCTAATATTGACTGATAGTAAACGGTCGTTCAACAAAATTTTTTAAGAAGAATACAGATCAGGCCACCCATTTTCGTCATTGTACGGAAATGGGTGTTTTTTTTTGTAAAAAAATGAATATCGTCAGGTACGGCTGTATATTGTTAGGTGCGCTATGGTTCCGGACTTTTTTTTCTTGAAAAAAATAAGTGAAGATTATTTTATAAGTTATTGATTATCACAATGTTAAGAATGTTATATTTTGTAGGTATTTATTTGTGTTGATAAATTCAAATACGTTAAATGATTGTTAAAGTAAGATTTTGTTATAAATAACAATTTTATTGTCGAAGAAAAAACCTGCTTTTTTATTTGGAATTATCCTTTAATTACCTAAAATTTGCGGTGTTGAAAATATTTTAAATCAATAAAACCTTATCACTATGGCTAAGAAATTGTCATTCAAAAACACTAAAGACGTAAGCTTTAAATGGATTGAGCAGTTGTACAAAGACAGCTACCAAAACAATAAATGTAAAGTAGTTGCGGTCATCCGTGCTAAATCAGAAGGGAAGCCCTGGAGAGATATCACTACTACCGATTCGGCATCTAAGTCCGTTGTTAAATTAACCGGCGAAGGATTTGACGAAGTACGATTGGTTGTAAATACTGGTGGCGATGACCACACGTATATCAACGTTCCTACCAACGAGCTTCACAAAGATTATAAATTTCCAAAGCCGAAGAAGGCTTAGGAATGTTGATCCGGTAAGTTTTTAAAAAGCTGATTTTTTTATCAAAATAGTTTAAAAACTACCCAAATCATTTGCAATAAAAAAGCAGTTTATCATTTTTGGTAAACTGCTTTTTACGTTAAGGTCCCGAAGATTGAAAATAGAAGTTCCAATATTTTAACGATACAATAAATATCGTTCCCGCACTTTTTTAAACGCTTCGACTCCCGGTTTCCAGGAATCTTCGATTTCCGTGGCCGATTTCCCTGCGATGATATCTTTGCGGAGCGCATCCGTACCGGCGAGTTTATCAATAAAATTATTCTTCAAAAAGAAATATTTTTTATCCGGGAAAAAACGGTAAAAATCAATCAAATAATTCAAATCCAGTTTACGATCCCGCAATTCGGATAAGGGTTCCCCGGACAAATCGTAGCCGTAACAAATCTTATTTTCGTGTTTTGGATATTTTGCACCGGGCATCGACACGGGCGTAAACTCGGCGTCCCCGCCCGGATAATCCGGATGTCCATAGATCTGAAATTGCCGGTTCGTGCCCCGTCCGGCACTGGCCGTGGTGCCTTCCAGAAAACAAAGAGATGGATATAAATAGATTGATGATTGGTTGGGTAAATTGGGCGAAGGCTTGATTGGTAACTCGTAGGGACGATCGTGCGTATAATTTTCGCAGGTAATCACTGAAAGTGAACACTGAATCCCGTTGGTCAGCCATTTTTCTCCGTTGATCATTTGGGCATATTCTCCGACGGTCATCCCGTGGACGACGGGTACCGGATGCATCCCCACGAAAGACCGGTATGCGGGGTCGAGGACCGGACCGGCCACGTAATGTCCGTTGGGATTGGGACGATCAAGCACCCAAAAATCAATCTCTTGTTCGGCGCAAGCCTCCATCACATAATGCATGGTTGAAATATACGTGTAGAACCGGGCGCCCACATCCTGGATATCAAAAATAACCAGATCGATTCCGGCCAGTTGACTTTTGGTCGGCTTTTTATTTTTTCCGTAAAGGGAAATAATCGGTAGTCCGGTTTTAGGATCAGCACCATTTTCAATCTGCTGTCCCGCGTCGGCCGTTCCCCGGAAACCATGTTCGGGGGCGAAAATTTTCTGGATAGCGATGTTTTGGGAGACCAGATAATCGACGAGGTGCGTTTCGTTGACGGTCGAAGTTTGATTGACAATCAAGCCAACCTTACGTCCCCGGAGCTGACCCAGATAGGCGTCGGTCCGCTCGGCTCCGACCAGAATAGGCGCGGCCGGTGTAGTCTCCGGCACACCTCCTTTGGGCGTCATTTCGACAGAGACTTCTTTCCGGGTACCCGCTGCTTCCGGCGGTGCACAATCCGTGCTCAGCAGTATACTGAAAGAGGAAAACAGGATAAAATTAAATTTAAATAATAACTGCATATTTGATGGAAATTTAGAATTGAAAGGTACTCATAATTTTTTGTTTGTAAAATTTGCGGATTTGGAAATCGGATGGAAAAAGGATTCCTGGCAGTCGCATTTAAAAATGCTTTTTTGTTTCGCATATAATTTCCCAAATCAACTCTTGGTACAGTTTTTAGAGATTATAAAGTAGCAAGGCGGACAAATACTGGCACATAGCAACGATCAGCAAATTTTATTTGTCCTGCTACCGTTAATTACAAACGTCTTCCATATTTTTTGGGGGTAGGCAAATTACTGGAACTGTACTTATGATCAAACTGCTATTACCCTTTCTCTTTTTATGTGCGCTCGGCAATCATACCGACGGGGTAGATCCCATGAAGGCAGTTCTCCAAAAATCGGTAATTTTACCCATCGAAAATTCAGATAATAAACACCGGGAAAGCGAAAATCCAGCTACGGTCTATGCGTTGAGACGTGGATGTTCGCACAATGACTACTGGCAGAATCCGCCACTATTCAAAGCGTTGAATCTTGGCTATCTGTACATTGAAGCTGATATTTTATTGATAAAAAACCGACTGGTGGTCGCACACCGGCGACCGTTGAGACCCGCTAAAACTCCGGATCTCCAGGAATTATATCTGGACCCGTTAATGGAAATTTATAAGCGACAGGGATATTTCTACAAAGATCATCCTGAACCCATTTTTTTGATGATTGATATCAAAACCGACGCGGAAGAGACTTATTCGAAATTACTTGAAATCATCGAACCTTATAAATCCATACTGACCAGTTTTGTCGATGGAGTAGAGGTACCCGGAGCGATTACCCTCATTATCACTGGTAACCGTCCCATCGAAACCATCGCTGCCGAATCCGAACGCTGGGTGGCCATTGATGGTCGTCCGCTTGATCTGGGCAAAGGATATCCCGTGAACCTCATGCCGATGATCAGCGAAAAATACAGTACGATCCTCGGCTGGACCACGACCTTTGGAACCAAAAGCCCCAAAAATATTCTTAAAGTTCAGGACTTTGTTTCAAAGGCACAAGCTGAAGGCCGCCTGACCCGCCTCTGGAAAATTCCCGAAAACCCAACTGCCTGGAGTTGGCTCACGTACCACGGTATCGACCTGCTCAATACCGACAATCTTCCCAAACTGCACGACTACCTGCGCAGCGCAGAATCCAGTCCCGATTACGCCGAAAAACCGGAGTAATGTTTTGTGGTTACCTGGGATAATCCCACTTTTTAAATTTTGCTAGATTTCTCTTATGTTATCACTATTTTGAAACCAAACTGAACATAACAGGTTCTTCCCCGTTCAGGAAGTATATAACCATTTTATAAACCAAAAATATAAAAATACATAATCAGGTCAAAGAAAAATGATCCTCCACACAATCCACCAAGAGAAGACAAAGATATCAGGACCTCCAGAGGTACCGGTAAAAAACTGGACCAGGTACGGGGCGATAAAGGCAAGCAGCAAGCGCCACCACAGAAACACGACGGTAGAAGACAGTCCGATAAGGGGTAGTTTTTACTATTGAAAAAAATCCCGAAACCGAAAAACAATGCTTACCCGAACTCTATTCAGGTAGGCATTTTTAATTTTCACAAAAAAAATACAATTTTTAAAATTAAAAAGATAACTTAACTCACCAACTCACCAACTCACCAACTCACCAACTCACCAACTCACCAACTCACCAACTCACCAACTCAGTTCCAGATAAACCGGATAATGATCACTCGTTCCACCGTAGTAGTTTGGTCCACCGTAAGTTTTATTCGGTCGCTGACCGTATTTTTTATCCTCGTAATTCAGATAATCTGCTTTAAAAATATACGCTTTTTGTGCCCGTAGTTTTCCCGTAGTCAGGTTGGGAGAAACGATGATTTGATCGAGCATATTCCAGTTTTCTCTGTATCGGTAAGAACCATCGCCCGCTGCGTCGAGTGGTTGCGTGAAATTGTACAGGTATTGTTTTTGAGTAAGGCCAGGAGCCGCAGCACCGAGCGTTTTAGCGACACTGTTGTTGTCCGTTTCATCGTTTAAGTCACCCATGATGAGGATGTTGGCGTTGGGATTTTGGGCCAGGATCGCATCCGTTTTTTTACGTAATTGACTGGCGACGAAAACGCGTTTGGGTTCGCTGGCTTCGAGACCGCCCCGGCGACTTGGCCAGTGGTTGATAAAAACGTGGAGTTCTTCCCCCCGGTAATTTCCCCGGACGTACAGAATGTCGCGCGTCGTATAATTTTCGACAATTTCTGTTGGAAAATTAATTGCAATGGCTTCTTTTTCCAGTACGGTGAAATGAGCTTTTTGGTAGAGCAGGCCGTTGTCAATGCCCCGCTTATCGGGCGAATCAAAATGTACGGTCTGATAGTTTTTAGCTGCCAGTTTTGGATTGGCTGCGAGGTCCTGCATCACCTTCTCGTTCTCTACTTCACAAACCCCGAGGATGTCCGGAAATTTCAGATCTGCCACGACGGTAGAAAGCTGATCCAGCTTTTTCTGATATCGTTCTTGTGTCCATTTTTTCTTTCCGGTGGGCGTAAATTCCTCGTCGGAAGTTTTTGGATCATCGTAAATGTCGAAGAGATTTTCGACGTTGTAAAAGGCGAAACGAACGGTTTGTGGCGTCTGACTGCTGGCCGTAGAAGGCGTTTTACAATTTGTGAAAGTCAGGCCAAAGAAGAGTAGCAGGGGGAAAAGATATTTCATTATGTAAAGGCTAAGAATTTTCAGATAAAAAAAGCTAAAGATAAGTAAAATTAGTGTTTAGTTCACTGTGTATTTAGACAAGTTCTTACTTCCGTATCCGGAAAAAAGTTCAGACCCCCTGAAATAAAGGCTTTAAAATTTAAGCTTCTGTGATATTTTTTTTAATTTGGTTCTAAACTTACGAAATATGGAAAACGAAGACCCGATATTAAAGGCCATACAGGCGGAATTGGATAAGCAGATGGAGGAAGCGAATTCGCGACCCGTGGAAGAGATGGATAATCTTTCACCGAATGATATGTTTCAAATTCTGAATTTTACGTTCGGAGATGCATCGCCGGTTGGCTTTAAAAAAACAATATCAGAGGCTACACTGGACGCGATACCTTTTCTAAAATTATTCCGCGAATACCTGCAAATAATTGAGGACGCCAAAGAATTAAAATTGACCACCAGAGGAAATTTGCCCAGAAAAGTGTGTTTGGATTTGTATGGTAAAAAAATAATTCCAGAGGATTCTATCGAATCGGGATTGGTCAAATTGAGCAAGGAAGGTGACAGTGCAGTGCTGCAGAATCTGAAAATACTGGGAGATCTGACCGGGATTACTAAAAAGAGAAATAATAAACTCAGTCTCACCAAAAAAGGGGAAAAACTATTTCAACCAGAACAAAGAGAAACTTTATTCAAAGAACTGTTTATTACAAATTGCAAGAAGTTTAATTTAGGATATTACGACGGTTATCCACAGAAAGCGGGAGTACAAAAAACATTCGGATACACGCTTTACTTACTCTTGAAGTATGGTGATAAAAAAAGATCGTTGAATTTTTATAGCCAGAAAAACTTGACAGCTTTTCCATTTGAGCTCAATTTTTTTGACGATCGGTGGGGCACTCCGGAAAGCAAATATGAGAATTGCCTCGGCATCAGAATTTTTGGGCGCTTTCTGAAATTTTACGGGTTGGTTGATTATGAGTATAAATTTAGTTTTGGTAACGATCAAACCTATATCCAGGTACCCCCCTTATTTCACGAAGTATTTGAAATAAGACCTGATAAATTTAAGTTTAAAAAGAATAAGCATTTTGCTTAGCGTACGTCCTCCCTACCACAAAGTACCTCTCCTCAAAAAACCGTTAGTTTGGACGTCCACGCCCAGATACGTCCTCCATACCACAAGGCACCTTCCCAAAAAAATACCGTTAGTTTGGACGTCCCCGTCCAGATACGTCTTCCATACCACAAGGCACCTTTCCCAAAAAACCTACCGGTTCCTCGTCGCCATCACCCGGTTCACAAACATCTTCGCCTTCCCCGTCTCCACCGGCAGGATTTCCATTTTTTCCCCGTCGTCCATTTTGATCATTAAGTCCTTTTCCTTCATACCCGTCAATTCCTCATAGAATCGGTTATTGCTGCTACCAATTTCCAGAATACCCTGTTTAAAACCAAAATAATAAATAAAGTCACTCGGTGATTTGATGTAAATATAAATCCGGTCATCGCCGTTAGAAGGCATTTTAAATTCTACGTGGCAAGTCAGTTTACGATTGATCGGCGTTCCCGCTACGGTTCCGAGGGACGCTTCGCTGCTGCTCGTTACCATCGACTGATATTCTACGTCCCATTTTAAATCCAGTTTAGAAAATAAGAAAGTATAGTCATTGTATTTTTTAGGCAATTCAATACCAATACTCTGTGTCTTGGCCAGTATATTTTTATAATCCTTGTCATCATCAATCAGTTCCGCCAGTGTCTTTTTGTAAAAATCCCGGTCTTTCATGTAGTCCACCGGACGCGCATCGTACGCACTGCTGATCAGGTCGGTCAGCATAATTTTCATCAACTTTTCCGGAATCGCCATCTTGATACCCGCCATCGCTTCCGCCGTAAATTTTTGCTCCGCCGTACCTCCCGGAAAGGCCGTTTCCACAAAGCCCGCCGCGTCCACGTCCACGTAGGTCAACTGAGAACCCAGTTCCAGTTTTCCTTCTGCTTTCACGCCGTTGTCTTTTACCGAATAGACCATTCGGTTGCCACGGATATAATCTCTGGTCACATTAACGGAATCTCCGAAAATAAAAGCATCCTCTTTTTTATCATATTTAAAAACACCCCGTGCGTCGATGATCGCGCGGTCTTTCCGGAGCTGCGTCGGCTGCATCGCGCGGGGATAAACCGTGGCATTGGTCTTACTTAAAAAGATACCCGTCCGGAGCGGTTCTCCCGCAAAATTTTTGGGCAAATCGAATGGAATCACCAGGTCTTTTTTATCCGCTTTGGTACCAATCGCAAACCATTCCCGGTTGGGCAGCAGCGGCGCATCGAGTTTAGCGAATCCTTCGAAGGCCAGATTTTTATCGTTCGCATTCAGTGTGATCGTACCCTGGTATTGGGTTTTGGTATCAATGTAAAAATTATCTTCCGGTTTAATATCTCCCTTTGCCCTGGTCTCGGTCGGCTTGGTAGACTGGTTCCCTTTACCCACTCGGGCACCCACAATATCCGCAAAGTAAATCTCCTGTTTCCGGTCACCGATATTATATTCGTAGTATCCCTTAGCGGAATAATCTTTCTTTCCTTTGATGTCAATCGTCGCCCGGTTGATGACGTGGTATTCATTTTCAGTACTGGCTACAATTTTTACATTTTCAAGGGTAGACATCACCCCGCCTTTATTGATTTGAACATCTCCGGTCTCCGTGTATACGTAGGCGTCCGCTGTTTGAATGCGCGGGATTCCACCGATTTTCAGTTCGTTGGTTTTTAAATCATAAAAGGCCGTTTTCCCCTGAAAATTCAGCGAATCCTGGTCCGGATGAATGGACACAAAGTCACCGTATTCTTTTCCTTTATTGCTGAATGTAATGGTTTCTCCGGCCATATCCCAGTCCAGTTCTCCCATCGAAGTCTGGTACTGATTGTAAGGCATGGTAGTGGTCAGACCATCTTCGTTCGCGTAAATTTTTCCCCGCTGGGTATCAAAATTCAGGTTGGCGTTGACGTTTTTAGTATCAAACGCAAACTCGCCTTCGAAGGCTTTAATCTGCACATTGGCCGTATCCGCCAGGGCCGAAAAGGCACCAAAAGACATCAACTTGGAGGCCATAATTCCTTTCTCCCATTCAAATTTTCCTTTCGCTTTTAATCCGTCGGGTGTCAGGATCAGCGTTCCGTCTACCGTGTAATTATCCGCTTTAAAAAGCTTAAACGATTCTTCTTTAGTTCGAATATACATACTGTCCTGATAAGGTTTCCAGTCAATCGACACATCGATTCCGACAGCCTGTGGAACTTCTACCGGTCCAGTCCGGTCTTCGGTCAGGTCAAACCGTTTTGCCGTTCCGGTCATCTGCTTGGGCCGGAAAATTAGATCCTCGCTGTCCATCGAAGCCCCCAGATACTGGATGTTTCCTTTACCAAAAAAGCCGGCATTGCTGAGGTCAATTTCTCCCCGGTATTTTCCTTTTTGAGAATAAGCGGGATAACCTCCGGGGCCGGTATTGGTCACAAAACCAAGACTTTCATCTTCTTCCCGGACGAGTACTGTTTCCTTAAAAACGGGGAAAATCTCCGCACTGTACATCTCCCCTTTAAAGGCCACGTCTTCCTTGACGAAATCGTCCAGATGGTTGAAACTGAATTTGGCTAATTTAAAATAAAATGAATCTCTTTTGTAGACCCCATTAAGCGTTTCCTGATAGTCGTAAAATATGTAAGAAGGCCCTTTGGTGTTGTAAGACGGAAAGATGGGCAGCTCTTCTTTACCCGATTTATTTTCGGGGGCATCAATCAGCAAAACACCATTTCCGTGCTCAATCCGAGAAGAGATAGACAGCGCTTCCGGTTTGCCATTTTCGTCTTCCACGCCGGTTGGAATAAACAGGTCGAAATAGCGGACGGAGTCCATGGTAATATGGTTTTTATCATATTCGTAGTGCATATTTTTGCCTTCCAGGACGCCAAATCCAGCAAAGATTCTACCATCAAAATCCATGTTCCGGTTTTTCTTAAACACAATATTTTCGTTAAACGGTTTAAGCGCTACCTGCTGTACCGGACTGAATTCAACATTCTCAATACCCTGAGCATCAATTGTATTGTTTTTAAGGTCTATTACTGCGTTGGTTTTCGAAGAATTGGAAATTATTTTCAGAATATCAAAATCCACTTTTTTGGCGGCTGCGTCACTGTAGTGGTAAACTTTATCTTTGACAAAAACTTCCTGTTCGTCCGCATCGTAATTGATGAATCCTTGTGAAACGAGGTCGTAGAGCAAACTCTGAATACTGGTTACATCAAAACGTGGATTCATTTTCTTGGCCAGACCGTTTGCGTCCAGATGCCGGACGCCTTCCTGATCGGCGTAGGCACGAATAGCGGTCAGCGGATTGCTGGTAGAAATATTTTGAATACGCCGCAGATCACCTTCGTTAAAATAGTGGAGCGATTCAAATTCGACCGTACTGGCATTCGAAAAACTAACGGCACTGGTGCCCAGCAAAAGACTGTCGCTGGCCATTTTCCACAACAATTTATCTACATTTATATTCATGTTTTGTTGAGAAGAGAAAAACGGGTTCCGGTCACTACCTCTTTGTCCCCGGTAGAGTTGCATTTCTTTTTTTTGAATATCAAATTTTACATTGATGGAAGGATGGTAAATAGAATCCTGTCCGGTGTAGATAATCATTTCGGTCCGTTCGGAGGCGATCTTTTCGTTTTTACGAATCACAAAATTTTCGGAGAAACCACGGAATCTTTTTTTGTCTCCGTCGCGGATGGTGATGTACGCTTTATTTTCTTTACTACCGTAACCGTAGACGGTGGTTCCGTTAATTTTAAAACCACCCCGGTAACTGATTCCATCCCCAATATCGTCAATTTTCAGGATTTGATCGAAGGATTCAAACCGCGGGTAAGAACCATCTTCCTGATTTCTCCGGGCCATGATTTTATCTTCAAATTTTCCTTCTACTTTTTTATTATCAAAAAAATCAGGATAAGTCAACGTTGCGTTGCTGACGCGATAGATACTCTTTTTTACATCGATCTTATAAGTGTCCACCACGGCGGTAATATCGAGGCTTTCGCCAAATCTTTTCCAGTCAACGGTACCTCCCTGTCCTTTCCATTCCAGATCGGTGGGGTAGTAAGTACCTGCGGTTCCGGCAATCATGATGGTGTCGGCTTTACGGAAGCCATAGATGTTTACTTTATCGTATTGAACGAACGGTTTTTCCGCCTCGTATTCCAGTTTAAAAACATCCGCCTGCGCTAACCAGTTGACGCCCGCTTTGGGTTCCCGGAAGGTGTTGTGTTCAAAAAAGTAATTGGAAAATTTCAGATAATTCTGATAAGGTTTTAATTTTCTGTTTTTAATATCACCCAGCATTCCATCCAGTACCAGATGCCAGTCTTTGAATTGCTGTTCGCCGTTTTCCAGTTTTTTTACCTTGACCAGCGCGGCCAGATAATCAATAAAATAGGGCGAAGGCTTCATCTTGTTGAGCAACATCGCATTACTCGTTTTGATCAATTGATTAAATTCCTCATCGTTGAAAATACCCGCATTAAATTGCGCCTCGTAAGCCTTGTAAGCCTCTTCCATTTTTTTCTGCTTGCTGGAAGTCATAAACGTCTTGAGTTGTTCCATGTATTCGGAAGGAACGGGAGAAAACTCACTTAATTTTTGGGCCTGAATTAAAAAAGAGGAAAGCAGGAAGAGGGTAGTAAGGAATAAACTTTTTTTGAACATAAGATTAAAATTTTGCTATTTCTAGTAACAGCACGGGACAAATTGAAAAAAAATGATGACAAGTTGTCCTTAAATTGGGTGAATCAGTCAGTTTACGGAACACATCGTACCCGGTGCGACCCAACTGCTATGAAAGATACTACGACGTCTTCGGTTTTTTGTTTAGAATCATACAAATCCAGTTTTCGCGGGTATGTACGTCCTGTACGGTAAAGCCCTGCTGCTGCGTTGCATCACGCAGGAGATCGGTATCTGGCTGAATAAATCCGGAAATCAAGAGATAGCCGCCATTTTCCAGTTGATTATACAACGTTGGCAGGCTCTTTAAAATTACGTTGCGGTTGATATTTGCCAGAATTATCTGATAGTGGTTTTTTGCCAGTTGATCAAGCGTTCCTTCGTAGGTAGCAATCCGGGAGCAATGGTTGAGGGTCAGGTGTTCCAGCGTATTTTCTACCGCCGGTGGTTCAATATCGACCGCATCGATGGCCGCCGCCCCCAATTTTTCCGCCAGAATAGCGAGAATACCCGTTCCACAACCATAATCGAGGATCTTTTTATCTTTAAAATCCAGTTTGGCCATCTCATCGATCACCATCCAGGTGGTCGCGTGGTGTCCCGTTCCGAAGGCCATTTTAGGCTGAATTTGAATTTCGTGGGTAACGGGCGGATCGAAAGGCGGGTGAAAATCTGTTCTGATTCCACAAAAATCGCCTACCCGGATTGGATCAAAATTGGATTCCCAGACGGCATTCCAGTTTTGGTAGGGAATGACCGAAAGTTTGTAGCTGAAATCAATCCGCTCTTTTAAATTTGCGAGTTCCTTGCGTACCGCTTCGGTATCATCTTTTACCCGAACATACGCCTGGAGCACGTTTTCTTCTACTTCAAAACTGTCAAAGGGCAGGTCCTGAATAAAGGCCAGCAGCAGCTCCGGCTCTTTGGTATGGAAGGTGTATTGGTGGTAGTCCATTTTTTAGGTTGTTGAAATGTTGAGCCCACTCTAAAAAGTGATTTTCGCGCAGAGGAGCAGAGAACGCAGAGATTCTTTAACGTGTAAATCTTTTATCGTAAATCAAATATGAATATTATTTTTATTAAATGTGTCTCAATTTTTCTGTTTTCCTAGTTT
>CAKZUV010000148.1 GCA_937921555.1 uncultured Saprospiraceae bacterium | reverse complement strand
AAAACATCTGAATTTGTAAATGTTCTTGTTTTTTCAAAGACGGCTGGATACCGGCATGATTCGATTGAAGACGGGATCGCGGCGATTCAAAAACTGGCTGATGAAAACAATTTTCAGGTTAGTTTTACCGAAGACGGGGAGATTTTTAAACCAAAAACCCTGGCAGCTTACAATGTAATCGTGTTTTTATCTACCACCGGAGATATTTTAACCGATGCCCAGCAACACGAATTTCAGCGCTGGATACAGGCTGGTGGTGGATTTGTGGGGATTCACGCGGCAACGGATACCGAATACGAATGGCCGTGGTACAACGAACTGGTAGGCGGATATTTTGCGGATCACCCACCGGGTGTTCACGAGGCGGACATTACCGTTCAGGATACCGAACACATTTCTACCAAACATCTGGGACGAAAATTCAAAGCAACGGATGAGTGGTATAATTTCAAGGATATGTATCCCAAAGTAATTCCGATTCTGAATCTCGATGAAAATTCTTATCAGGGTGGAAAAATGGGTAAAGTGCATCCCATCGCCTGGTATCACGAATTTGACGGAGGTCGCTCCTGGTACACCGGTATGGGACACACCAAAGAAAGCTTTTCCAACGATAATTTTACCAAACATCTGCTGGGTGGAATTCTTTACGCGGCGGGTGATAAAAGATTCGTAGACTATACGCTGAGTACCGTTGCGCCCGAAGAAAACCGGTTTGAAAAGGTGGTGCTAAAAAATAACCTGAACGAACCCGTTGAGCTGGATTTCTTACCCGATGGAAGAATTATCTGGATAGAAAGAGCGGGAAAAATTTATGTTTACAATCCTGAAACGGGAACCAGTCAGCTTTCCCAGCATCTGGATATTAATTATTTTTCTGAAAATGGACTAATTGGTCTGGCGGTTGATCCGGATTATGAAAATAATAAATTTATCTATCTGCATTACTCTGCTCCCGACAAGGATGTGCAACGATTATCGCGCTTTACCTTTGACCCGGACGCGGTTTTTGAACTTCAGAATGAAAAAGAAATTCTCAGCCTGAATATACAAACCAAAGAATGTTGCCACACCGGTGGATCGCTGGAATTCGGGCGAGGACGGGAGCTCTTCATGTCTACAGGAGATAATACCAATCCGTTTGAGTCTGATGGCTACGGGCCGATTGATGATCGTCCCGGACGGGAACCTTTTGATGCGCGTGGTACCTCCGCAAATACGATGGACCTGCGTGGAAAAATTTTAAAAATAATCATAAACGAAGATGGCTCCTACGATATTCCGGAAGGAAATCTATTTTCCGATCCATCGGAAGGACGACCGGAAATTTACGTCATGGGGTGCCGCAATCCTTACCGGATTTCTTATGATCACCATACGGACTTCGTCTACTGGGGAGACGTGGGACCGGATGCTAAAAACCCAAGTGAAACCCGTGGTCCGGCGGGACACGATGAGGTAAATCAGGCCAGAAAACCCGGCTTTTTTGGCTGGCCTTTATTTGTGGGAAACAATAAAGCGTACAACGATTACGATTTTGCTACTAAAAAATCCGGAAAACGTTTTGATCCGGAAAACCCGGTGAATGACTCCCGGAATAATACGGGTGCCACTACGCTTCCTCCGGCACAACCCGCTATGATTTATTACCCTTACGGAAAATCAGCCGAATTTCCATTGATGGGAGCAGGCGCAAGAAATGCGATGGCAGGGCCTGTTTTTTATCAGGATGATTATCCGGAATCTGAAAATCGGTTGCCCGAATATTACGACAAAAAGTTTTTCAGTTACGAGTGGATGCGCGGGCGGATCATGGCCAATACGCTCAACGAGGAGGGCGATCTGGTACGAATGGAACGCTTTCTCCCGTCCATGGAATTTGATAATATGATTGATGTGGCCATTGATAAAAACGGGGAACTTTATTTTATTGAATACGGAAAAGGCTGGTTTACCCAGAATATCGATGCCAGACTTGTACACCTGCGCTATCAGGGTGGCAATCGTGCGCCCATCGCAAAAATTAACGTAGCGAAGAAATACGGTGCGCCGCCCTTTACGGTCCAGGCCTCCGGAGATGCTTCGGTGGATTATGACGATGATAAATTGACCTACGAATGGCTCAGCAATAATACGGTCATTGGTAAGGGTAGTTCGTTATCTCATATTTTTGAATATCCGGGTGAGCAAAAAATCACCCTGAAAGTAACCGACCAAAATGGTCAGTCCAGCAGTACCACCACTACCGTTTACGTTGGAAATACAGAACCGGAAATCGCGATTGATCTCAAAGGAAACCGGACCTTTTTCTGGGATGACCGCAATCTTGTTTACTCGGTAAAAGTCAATGATCCCGAAGACGGCGAACTTGATCAGGGTATTCTGCCCACCAGTATAACTACGACGATTGATTATCTGAACGAAGGTTTTGATGAAAATATGGTAGCCATGGGTCACCGGGACAAGACGTACGCTACCGTCGCCGAACGATTAATTGACGAGATGAATTGTCTCTCCTGTCATAAAATGGAAGGGTATTCTGCGGGTCCGAGTTATACGAAAGTAGCCGAACGCTACCCTACTGACAGTCCGGTCAAAGTCAGTTACCTGGCCAACAAAATCAAAAATGGCGGTAGCGGAGTCTGGGGCGAAAAAGCCATGCCTGCGCACCCTAATTTGTCTGATAAAAATGCGGAAGACATTGCAAAGTTTATTCTCTCGCTCAATAATCCTCCTACTCAAAATGGACTTCCTCCCCGTGGCAGTTACGCGCTGACGGATCATTTGGATACTAAAAAAGAAGGTCGCTACATTTTAAAAACATCATACCTGGATCAGGGCGGTGAATTTGTCGGTCCCTTAAAATCTTCTACGCAGTTATCGCTCCGTTACTATCAATTAGCGGCCAAGAATTATGACGTGGAAAACAAAACCCAAAAATACCAGTTGGATCGTGAATTATTTCCGGGTATCAAAGAAAGACATCAGGTAGTCGGAGTAATCTCCAGTGGATATCTCGGTTTTAATCAAATTGACCTGACGGAAATCAAAAAAATTAAGGTGGAATTTTACACCCAAAATGCCGAAAAGCCAAAAGGAACTTTAGCAATCACAGCGGATGGTAAAACGGTAGGAAAGGCAATGGTCAACACTGCATCGGACAACCGGCAGGGAGGATATCGTATTCAAATACCCATTACTGCCTTCGACGATCTCGCGGATATAAAACTTATGTACCAGGATTCGGATTCGAACCGGGAATTAGCGATTCATCAGCTGGATTTTCTGACCGAAGATAATCGGCAGTGGCAATTGTCGCTAAAGTAATTTATGGGGTTTATTTGAGTGTGAAATATTGGTTTATTTTTTCGGTGTTAATCGTTGAGCCTAAAAAGTGATTTTCGCGCAAAGAGCGCAGAGACCCGGCCGCCGTGCCTTCGGCAGGAAATCCGTCAAAGGCAGGTACTTGACCGAATATTTTTTTTGTGAAGATAATCATCAAAGGAGGCTCATCAGTTAATTTGCTTTTTCATATTACAATCAGCGCAAGTCTAAAAGCATTCTTTGAATTAAAAATTACACTGGAAAATGCTACACCTCAAAAATCATCCCTTTTTCTTTAAGATCGAAATATGCTTTTTTCTTAAACCGATAATCGGCATTGGCAATTGTCGCTAAAGTAATTTACGGGGTTTATTTGAGTGTGAAATATTGGTTTATTTTTTCGGTGTTAATCGTTGAGCCTAAAAAGTGATTTTCGCGCAAAGAGCGCAGAGACCCGGCTGCCGTGCCTTCGGCAGGAAATCCGTCAAAGGCAGGTACTTGACCGAATATTTTTTTTGTGAAGATAATCATCAAAGGAGGCTCATCAGTTAATTTGCTTTTTCACATTACAATCAGCGCAAGTCTAAAAGCATTCTTTGGATTAAATTACGCTGGAAAATGCTACACCTCAAAGATCATCCCTTTTTCTTTAAGGTCGAAATACGCTTTTTTCTTAAACCGATAGACGGCGCCGGGTCTGCCTTTTCCCTCGGAATGTTTTTCGGGTAGTTCTTCCAGGATTCCGAGTTGCAGGAACTTCTTTTTAAAATTGCGGCGATCCAGTTTTTTTCCACGAATGGTTTCGTAGAGGGTCAGTAGCTGAATGAAGGGAAACTTCTGGTCCAATAGTTCAAAACCGATGGGTTCGTAAGTTATTTTATTTTTCAGACGCAGGATGGCTGTATCGACGATCTGTTGGTGATCGAAAGCCAGGTTGGGCAACTGATCCACGTTAAACCATTGAGCGTCACTGGCATCACTGGCTGCGTAAAGTTGATATTGTGATTGCCGGATCAGTCCGTAATAAGCGACGCTGACGACCCGGTTTCTCGGATCACGGTCGGGAGCGCCGTAGGTGTACAATTGTTCCAGATAATTGACCTGAATACCCGTTTCTTCCCGTAATTCCCGCTGGACGGCGGTTTCGAGCGATTCGGCATATTTCACCAGTCCTCCGGGCAGTGCCCAGGCGTGTTGAAAGGGCGGATTTTTTCTTTTGATCAGCGTAAGCGAAAGACCCGTTTCTTTATCATAACCAAAAACGACCGCATCTACACTGAGATTGATTTTGTTTTTTCCTGCCGACATCTGATGGATGTGTTTATGGAGCTTGTCTAAACGTCCATTAATTGACTACAATCATGAAAATTTGGACAAGCTCTTAATATTTGCGAAAGAAAGCAACATTAAAACATGGCTAATAAATCACCGATTCTTTCTTTCAGATCCTTACGGTCAACGATAAAATCCAGAAATCCGTGTTCCAGTAAAAATTCAGAGGTCTGGAAGCCTTCCGGAAGTTCTTGTTTGATGGTTTCCTTGATAACCCGTGGTCCTGCGAATCCGATCAGCGCTTCGGGTTCCGAAAAGTTAATATCGCCCAGCATGGCGAACGAAGCGGTTACCCCTCCCGTAGTCGGATCGGTCATAAAAGAAAAATAAGGCACCCCTTCTTTGGCGAGTTGTGATAATTTGGCGGAGGTTTTGGCCATTTGCATGAGAGAAAAAGCCGATTCCATCATTCTGGCTCCTCCTGATTTGGAAATGATCATCAGCGGAATTTTATTTTCCCGGCAAAAATCGATTGACTTGGCGATTTTCTCCCCCATCACAGATCCCATTGAACCACCAATAAAAGTAAAATCCATGGCCGCAATCACGAGTGGTTTACGGTTTACTTTTCCGTGGCCGACCGTCATGGCGTCGGTAAGATCCGTCTTTTTCCGGGCGGCCTCCAGGCGGTCCGGATAAGATTTTAAGTCCGTAAAACCAAGAATATCCTTTGAAATCAGGTCATCAAACAAGGTCTCATATTTACCATCAAAGATCACTTCAAAGTATTGAGCGGACGTCAGGCGGATATGATAATTACATTTAGGACACTTGTAAAAATTTTCGACCACATCCTTCTGGGTACTGGTTTCCTTACATTTCCCACACTTGTACCAAAGTCCATCCGGTGCTTCTTTTTTGTCCTTGGTAGAAGTAATAATCCCGTCTTTTAATCTTTTAAACCAACCCATAGTTAAATTTTTTATCCATAATACTACTAATCACCGTAAAAATAAGAATGATTTTCAGATTGAAAAAATAAATGCAGACTAATAGTTAAATTCCTTTACCGTATTGACAAAAGTCTTTACATTTTCGAGGGGCGTATCGGGGTAAACCCCGTGTCCCAGGTTAACGATATGATGTCCGTCAAATTTTCGGATCATCTCTATGGCAGCAGTAGATATCTCCTCGCCGGAGGCGTAAAGAAAGCAGGGATCAAGATTTCCTTGTACCACCCGCTGCGCCCCCAGTTTCTGCCGTGCAACTTCGGGGGGCGTATTCCAATCGAGTCCGACCACGGAACAATCCAGTTGATTAATACTATCCATGGCAAACCAGGCGCCCCTGGCGAAGACAATGACGGGAACTTCCGTGATCGCCTCACAAATCTGCTTGAGGTAAGGAATCGCAAACGTCTCATACTGTGCCGGGGACAATACCCCAGCCCAACTGTCAAAAACCTGAACAACGCTTACTCCGGCGGCAATTTTACGTTTAAGATATTGAATGGTCGTATTGGTAATTTTTGCCATCAGCTCGTGGGCCAAAGCAGGTTCTTTGTACAGTAATTTTTTGGCTTTTGAGAAAGTTTTGCTGCCCGAACCTTCCACCATGTAAGAAAAAATGGTCCACGGTGCTCCCGCAAATCCGATTAGCGGAATTTTCCCCTGTAACTCGCGTACCGTAATTTCGATGGCCTTATATACGTATCCCAGCTCGTCGGCTGCGTTTTCCCCTTCGATCAGGTTGGAAATATCTCCTGCGGACTGAACGGTTTTGGGAAAATTAGGTCCCTTTTTCTCAATCATTTCATAGGGCAAACCCATGGCTTCGGGAATCACCAATATATCTGAAAAAATAATCGCTGCATCTACTCCCAGTTCATCAACCGGCTGCAGGGTTACTTCCGCCGCCAGGTGCGGGGTTTCCACCAATTCTTTGAACCCGGAAAGACTGGCGCGGAGGCTCCGGTACTGGGGCAGAATCCGTCCGGCCTGACGCATCAGCCAGACGGGAGGACGCTCGGTCTTTTCTCCTCTGGCTACTCTTAATAAAAGGTCATTATGAATTTTCATAGCGCAATAATACGGATTTCTTCTCAATCGGTAAAGACGAATAACCGATGTGAATTATTTGGTGACGATGAACAGACAATGAAGCGCTCCGAGGCAAGTCGCCGGGGGGTATCGCTTAAAGCCAAACACCGTTAATCGGTAAATTTGTGGGCCTACTTTAAAAGGTGATTTTATCAAATGCGTTTCCAGGTTTTCGTTTTCCTGGTTTTTAGAGCAAGCTCATTTGTTAATCAGTCCCGCTAATCTGCCTTTGCTGGATTTCCTGCAGCAGGCACGGCAGGCAGACATGTTCATCCGTGGCAGCGCCTCGGAGCATTCTTATTATCAGGATAAAAATATCCGTAAAATAAAAAAGCCGCGCAGTTAAAATTACTGTGCGGCTAATAAATTAGTTTGTCATGAAAAAGGAATTACTCTCCCTTTCTGATAATATTGATTTTTCCTTCGTCACCATACAATTCGCGGGAAATTTTGTTGTAAGCCATTGCTGCCTCTTCGGCAGTCGCAAACATTCCGATGTGCATGGATCGGCGATCTTTTGAAATTACAGCACGGTAACGGTGGTTTTCTTTGTAAACACCAGTATAGCCCGCTGAGCTGCTGCTTTTACGCTTTCTGCTGGCAGTACTGCGTGAGCGCCACTCAACGTTGTCAATACGACAATCGAGCTTATTGCCGTTTACGGTACCTACTAAATTTTTTACTTTAGAACGGTCAGATTTCTTAAACTTTTCTGCCACTAATTTGTGCAGGTAATAGGTTTCAATTTTAAAACTACCATCTTTGGTAGGTTTTGTTTTCTGAAAAACAGCACATCCACTGGAATGACGTCTTAGTCGGTTAATAATATCCAACTTCTTCATTTTGGGATCTGTAGTTAAGTACTTATGGACTTTTTCGTCTATAATAACCTTTTCGTCAGAGTTTTTTAATTTTACTTCGTACATTGTATTATCTCTCTTTTAGGTGTTAAAAAATATTTTTAAATGATTTTTGTGATACATTTAAAAAATGTAATTGAAAAAAATGACAAACTGAGTTTAAAATGTAAATATTGTGTCAAAGATAGCTTTTTTTTTCAAAATCTAAGAAAAATTTGATTTTTTTTATTTATAAAAAATAATGTCTAAGTCTATGGAAAATGATCAGTTGTTAATGCGGCGTTGCTTCGATTTGGCAAGACTCGGTAAGGGAAAGGTCCATCCTAATCCGATGGTTGGAAGTGTGCTGTTAAATGGAGTCGAAGTGATCGGTGAGGGCTGGCACAAACAGTACGGTCATAGTCACGCGGAAGTAAATTGTCTGAAGTCAGTTACACAGGAAAATCAGAGAAAAATACCCGTAAGCACCTTGTTTGTAAGCCTGGAGCCGTGTTGCTTTCATGGAAAAACGCCTGCGTGTTCGGACTTAATTATTCAAAATAATATTAAACGATTACGTATTTCCACAACGGATAAAACACCCCAGGTTAACGGCCAGGGACTGGATATCCTAAAGGCCGAAGGAGTAGATATCAAGACCAATATTCTGGAAAAAACCGGAGACTGGATTGTCAGATTCCGGACGTTATTTGTTACAAAAAAACGGCCTTACATTATTTTAAAGTTTGCGGTTTCAAAAGATGGTTTTCTCGGCCAGCCGAATAAAAATATCTGGCTGACAAATCCGATTTCCAAAAGACTGGTGCATAAATGGCGAAGTGAAGTGGGTGCCATCATGGTTGGAACCAACACCGCACTAACAGATAATCCAAAACTGGACAACCGGTATTTTTACGGAAGCTCTCCGCTACGAATTGTTCCGGACCGACACCAGAAGATTCCCGCAAATGCGGCGCTCAAAGACGGAGCCGTTCCAACCTGGATTTTAGGCCCCGCCCCAAAACAACCAGCCGCTGCGGAGCATCTTCAATATCTTCAACTACCCGAGGGAGCAACGTTTCTGCCAGCGCTTTTTGATCGCCTGGCTACCGCAAATATCAATACCCTGCTCGTGGAAGGTGGCGCCGCCTTGCTCCAGGGTTTTATTGAGGCCGGCTACTGGGATGAGGCCCGGATATTTGAAACAGATAAGGTGCTGGGCGACGGGATTGCCGCTCCGGATTTGAAAGGGAAAATTGGGGCGGTTGAGCAGATTGGGAGTGACCGGTTGGTTTATTGGTATAATGAGGAGGATGGTTTGGAGTAGACTCCATGTTTGATTTCCGTGGTTGAAATAGTTTTCAGGAACGTGGGCTATTTTAATTTGTTGATACCAAAATATAATAAACCGCCACCCACAACTAGAGAAGCCAAATGCAATGGTCTTAATGATTCAAAGATTGACTGACTTCCTATTGCATAGATTACAAAATGAAAAACTGAATTGCCGATTAGCAGGGCGCCAACAGCAGTAATTAAACTTAAAAAGATTCGATGGAGTAAAACGGTCATTCGTTAAAAATTTTTGGTGAAAATAATTCGCTCAAATTCAGAGATTTTGATGTAAATTAGTTAGAATCGTAGTTTTATATGTCATTCTCCGATCATATTTTCCCGGGTATCAGGCTATTTCATTCATTTTTCAGCTTTTGTTTCCAATCCCTGGAATTTTTGAATCTAAACGCCAGTTTCCTAAACACTATCTGCATTTTAGACAACCCATCAAGTCGCCCTCCACAGCTCTTGAATCCGCTCCAAATCCTTTTTCATCGCCTCATAAACCACCAACGGATCTACTGTAATCTCCGAACGTCCTTTTTCAGCTCCGCCCAGCGGATATTCCACGTGAAGACTCACAGGTGGACGAAGTCCCAGTTTTTTTAAAATACTAAAATAAGCGGCAAAATCGACCATGCCTTCACCGATGGGAACGTTGATGATCTTCCATTTTCCATTGACCTGCCCCCATTTAAAATCTTTCAGGACAATGGTTTTGAAATGATCTTTCAGCAATTTTATTCCATTGGGCCACGACTTTCCACCTTCGACAACTGCGTGCCGGATATCATACTGGGCGCCAAAAAACCGGGGATCGGCAGTGCTCAATATTTTTTTAATTTCCCAGACGGAAGCACCAACTTTAAGACCGGAATGGTTTTGATAACAACCGATTATATTATGAATTTTATTGAGAATTCCCAGCTCGCGAATCTTCTCCTGGTAGTAATCCAGTGAGGCTTCCAGGGATTTATCCGCCTGATATTTAAACCAATTACAACGATAATACTGGATTCCGGCCGCACCTGCGGTTTTCAAGACTTCAGCGTCCACCGGATTCGTGGCGTCTTCAACCGCCGTGGTGATCATCTTACATTCCAGACCAGCCGCCCGGATATCCCGGACAGCTTGTGGCAATTCAGCGTTAACATTCTCGGGTAAAATATGTCCTTTGGGGCGAACGGTCAGGTCCAGACCGGCAAAACCCATTTCAGCAGCCACCTGAGCGGCACTTTTTATATCCAGAAATTGCAGGTGTTTGGAAAACAGATGGACCTCCAGATTTTCGGAGGAAACCGCAGGAGCACAGGACCACAATCCGGTGGATGAAAAAGGAATGACCAGCGAAGAAAGCCCCAGTTTTTTCAGAAACTTTCTGCGGGAACCGGGAAATTCAGATAGATCAGAAAGTTGAGGCATAAGGTGCTGTTTTTTCGTTTTATATGCCATTAAGGGCTAAAAAGTAAGAACTTATCTAAGCTATGCAATGTAATTCATATAACATTACCTACATAAAAAGAAACATGATATTATTATACGACCAGTAGAGGATCAGCAGAATGCCAAGGACCAGGCCGATGGTTTTTTTCGATCTGTCTTTTATCGACAGTGGAATTAATATAAAACTGATACTACCAAACAGCCAGAGCAAAACCTGAAAAGTTTGCATAAAACCTCCGTTGGAAATCATTCGGAGTCCAAATTGAATTAATGCAACTCCAAACGTAATGCATAAATACACCAGCAACATCGTATCCGATGAACTGGATTCGCTATCGTAATCCGTAGGATCATACATCACCGGATCGGCATACGAAACGGTGGCTTCGGATGACTTGGCGTAAGCGAGTTTTAAATCACAATTCTTACAGGTTTCTGCCCCCTGAACGTTGGGAGTATTGCAAAATGGACAGTTCATATATTTCTGATTTAGATGAGCATTTGCCTTAGAGCTTGTCTAAACTTCCATTAATTGGCTGCAATTGGCAAATTTTATTCTGAATTTCGTTAAAAAGCCTCGCCGATGCTACGGCATCGCCTGTGTTTTTTGTCTCATTCAAAACAAAATTTTCTCAATTTCGCACAA
>CAKZUV010000147.1 GCA_937921555.1 uncultured Saprospiraceae bacterium | reverse complement strand
TAACCTGATTGGGAAAATCCCGGTCCAGATACACTTTGGTTAATTCCGGGCCATTATTATCAGCATTACTTTGATCGAAAATACTATTTCTGCTACCGGGCGTTGCTCCGACATCCGCAAAACTGCTGCTCCATTCTGCCGCTCCGTTAAGACAAATATTATCGGAATCCACACGTTCCAGCGAATAGCCTGCCGACCGGCCATTTACGTACCAGTCATCGTCGTAACGAACGGCATCAATGGTATTGCCAAGCGGGTCGCGGAGATCAAGTAATTCTCCACCGTTGGTCAGTGCAAAATTATCCAGCTTAATAATATCCCCGAAAAGGCTGAAATCGATAAAATTTGATTTTTGTAAAATCACATAAGCATCCGGCAGTAACACAAAAAAGGGTAAGGTATTCCCGCTGCTGCTGCCCTCGTCAAAAATATAGTTCTCCAGATTAATGGCTTTGTCACTACGATTGTACAGTTCTACAAATTCCACTTCCGGTAAACCACGGGTGGGGGAGGGCGCTGCAAATATTTCGTTGATAATAATATCATACCGTTCGGCGGGACTGGTTGCAAAAAAGGTAAAGGAAGCGGTATTACTGCCAGCAATTGGATTTCCTACACAATCACTTACCGAATTTACCGTAAGGATATATTCCTGGCGATCCGTAAATCCATCGGCAAAAATTGCGGTAGCTTCTGTACCTTCTTCGTTGAGCGTTACGGAAACAGGAGAAAAGTTGCCGGGTGTAAGCACATAGTTGGAGGGATCTTCTGCTTCCGGTTCTGACATTACTTCACTGAATAGTATTGATAAACCAAATTCAGAAAGGGCCCGGGCGGAAACAACCGAAGGAGGCGTAGTATCCGGCGTATTATTAAAGACTGAATTTTCCCGGCCGGGCGTACCTCCGGTGGGATCGTTGGAAGCAATCCAGTTTTCGGAACCCAGACAAAACAGATTTGGGTTAATTAATTCGAGCGTCCATCCTCCGGACATTTTATCAGCATCCCGGTACCAGTCATCGAGGTAAAGCACCGTGTGGATCAATTCACCGTTGCTGTTGCGTAAACTGACCTGATCTTCGCTGTTATTTAATGCCGGAAGATTATCCACACCAAGGACAGCACCAAAACCCGTGAAGGCATTTACGTTCGCCGCATCACAGATAATAACGTAGTTTTCGGGCGCCAATACAAAATCGGTCAGTGGATCAGCATCGCTGTTTGCATCTGATAGTATAAAGTTTTCCAGATTAATAAATTTGTCACTGCGGTTATATAATTCTACAAATTCAAAAAGTGGCAGTCCTACTTCGGGTGAAGGATCAGCCATGATTTCGTTGATAAGGATATCGTTGGGTGCTGCGGTAAAAGTTTCCACAAAAGTAAAACTCTGCGTCTGGTCGCCCGAGATATTATTTTCTGCGTCCGCTATTCCGCTGGCAGTGATTGTGTAATCAGTACCGTTGACCAAAGGTGCTACCGTCAGCAGAACCCGGGCAGGATCGTTTGTATCGAGCATGGCACTGATGATATTTACCATCGGTGTAAAAGTATAGTTGCCCGTCATTGCTGCGGTGGCTGCGTTAAGTGGTTCGTTAAATTGCAGCGAAACGGTACTGTTGTCAATGGCGCTGGCAGCAACAAACACCGGAGGAGTAATATCTGTAAACAGTGGTGAAATGGAGATATCATCAAAGAAAAATTTGTCAACCCGGGTCGAAGTATATCTATTGCTGAATCCAAAAAATTGTCCCATCGGATGAGTGGCATCAGTGATGGTTCCATAAGACTGAAAGTTGGTACCACCCGTTAAATCGGCAAGTAATTCCCATTCCTGATTCTGATTGCGGGTAACCCGTACCCGGATTTCAGGAGTACTGGCAGCACTTCCGGCGGGTGTAGTCAATAGCAGCGTCGTACCGACGCCATCCTGACGGTACAGTTCTACGGCATCTTCACTGCCACTGGCTCCTACCTGTAAAAAATAAGCATCTTGTGGTCCGGATAAATCTGACTGACTGGCGTTGAGGTACGCACGCATCTGATTGGAAGTGGAAGGATCAAATTCCAGGCGAAAATAAAATTCCCAGTTGGTACTGTCTGCGGTTGCCGCGGGCACCGAAAGGTAAGAACTACCGCCGGCAGTATCCATGTTTTGTAACTCAAAATTACTGTTGACGACGTAACGATCTACATCTCCCTGCCACACAGGATCAACCGTAAAGTTACCGTCTGTAAAGCTTTCGGTAAATTGTGCCTGCAGGCAAATGGCAAGCAAAATGAGAAAGGTGGTAATAAAATATCTCTTCATAGTATCAAAAATAGCAAATATTCGTAAATGGGATTACCTTTGCTGCTATAAGTATGAGCGTTCGTCTGAAAACTTCATTAATATTACAAATAAAAATTTAGAAACTATTATGAAATTAGCAGTTGTCGGAGTTACTGGTTTGGTAGGAACCGTAATGCAGCAGGTATTAAAAGAAAGAAAATTTTCCATCACTGAATTTATCCCCGTGGCTTCTCCGCGTTCAGTTGGTAAAAAAATAAAGTTTGATGGAAAAACGTATAAAATCGTTGGCATGGAAGCGGCAATTGCGATGCGTCCTGATATTGCTATTTTTTCCGCCGGTGGTAGTACGTCCCTGGAATGGGCGCCAAAATTTGCGGAAGTGGGAACGACCGTAATTGACAATTCTTCTGCCTGGCGAATGGATCCCAAAAAGAAACTGGTAGTACCGGAAATCAATGCGAAGCAGTTGACCAAAAAAGATAAAATTATTGCCAATCCCAATTGCTCTACCATTCAGATGGTTGCGGCGCTGGCACCTTTACATTCGGAATACGGTATCAAGCGGCTGGTCATTTCCACCTATCAGTCTATCACCGGAACGGGCGTGAAAGCCGTCAAGCAATACGAAGCGGAAGTAAAAGGTAAAAAAATAGCAGATGCGGAGATGGCTTATCCACATCCAATCTTTGGAAACTGTCTGCCACATTGCGATGTTTTTCTGGAAAATGATTACACCAAAGAAGAGATGAAACTGGTCCACGAAACACGTAAGATTCTGGGAGATAAAAAACTCAAAATTACCGCTACTGCGGTACGCGTACCCGTACAAGGAGGACACTCCGAAGCGGTCAATGCCAGTTTTAAAAAGCCGTTTGAAGTAAAAGATGTCAAACGTATTTTGCGCAAGACAAAAGGCGTGACCGTACAGGATAACGTAAAGAAAAATATCTATCCGATGCCCCGTACGGCCCACGACCATGATGATGTTTTTGTGGGTAGAATCCGGCGGGATGACTCAGAAAAGAATGCGTTAAATCTTTGGATTGTATCCGATAACTTACGCAAAGGAGCAGCTACCAATGCGGTACAAATTGCGGAATATCTGGTGAAGAAAAAATTGGTGTAGCGTTTTTTAGAGCTTGTCCAAATTTTCATGATTGTGCGAAATTGAGAAAATTTTGTTTTGAATGAG
>CAKZUV010000146.1 GCA_937921555.1 uncultured Saprospiraceae bacterium | reverse complement strand
TGTCGGAACGAAAAGACTCAGAGCAATCCAGACGACGACCGCAGCACCACTGGCAGAAGTTGCAAGAATGTTGTTGACCAATAAATGGAGCGGACCCGTTTTTCAAAGCCAGTTGGACGTAGAGGCGTTTATGAACGGCCCATTTGTATCGCCGATTTACGGGACGGCGAGATAAGCAATCTTTACCAAACCACCTCACCAATTGAAGAGGGTTTGGTAAATATGAGGGCTTGGCTTGGTTCAAATCGGGAAATATGGTTAGAGATACCGAAGGAATATCAAGTGTAGAAATTTTACACCACCCGGCTAACATTATCCATAATAAAGTAAACGTAAAACATCAACAGAAGAAAACCTTCCCAGCGGGTGATTTTACGATTGTTAGTAATGATACCAAATAAGATCGTCACCATAATCATAATCGGGATACTGGTCATCATCATAATCGGAGGAATTACCAGATTACCGAAAAAGGACGGAATCGCCATGACGATATAGGTATTAAAAATATTAGAACCGAGTACATTTCCGATGGCGATACTCGCTTGCCCTTTACGAACGGCGGCGATACTTACCACAATTTCCGGCAGAGAAGTGCCGAAGGCGATGACGGTCTGGGCAATTAGTTCGGGACTGATACCCGCACGGAGCGATAATTCTTTTACAGCCACAATGGTATATTCGGCGCCCAGCCACACACCGATTCCACCACCAATCAGAATCAGATAGGTAACGGGCGCTAAAACGGGGCGATCTGTTTCATCCGCTTTATCTGCTTTGAAGGAATAGGCCAGAAAAAGTACGATCCCCGCCAGAAAAAGTAACGCTTCGTATAACGCAAATACCCCATCCTGCAAGGTCAGCCAAAGTAAAAAAGCCGAGCCCCATAAAAAGGGCATGTCGATGTGCCAGACGTTATATTCCAGCTCAATTTTTTTGCCAATCACCGCTACCAGACCAAGCACGAGTGCAATGTTGGTAATATTAGAACCAACAACATTACTGACTACAATGGCCGAATCATTGGCGATCACCGAAGCAACGGAAGTTGCGAGTTCGGGAAGGGAAGTTCCGAAAGCGACGATGGTTACGCCGATGATAAAGGGAGAAATACCCAGAGAGAGACCAATCTTTTCGGCAGATTCGATAAAGTAGTCTGAGGCTTTTAGCAGCACGATCAGACTAACCGCAAACATAACTCCGTACAATAAAATCTCTTCCATGCTATTTGATACCCGACAGATTTGAGTAAGGGATGCGGATCAGACAGATTCAGAATTACACTTTATCTTTTCCCGGTTTAGTTGACCAAAATGGTTCCGGAGGGTGAATTTCCAAATTTGTTTGTCTGCCTTCCTAAGTTGATGTCCGGCGGCGCAAAGATAAGAAAAAATAAGCTGTATGGGTCATTGTTAGTAAGACCACAAATCATGTTCATAATTAAATATTTCCTGCTTGATTTTATCCGCTTCCAACAATAAATCTACCCCCGAATAAACACTTTGTAACCGTTCGTCTCTCACGTTACTTTGTTTAAAAATATAACTGGCAAAAAAGCGGCGTTCAAACAGATCATCCCAACTCGTCAGCGCGCCGTCGTTCAGGCTGTTAAATACTTTTTTTCGGGCGAGCACGGGCCGCATTTCCGGATAATAGGCCCAAAAGAGCGGACGCTCAAAACGAAAATTTCCATTATCATCCGTATCATCAATCATGGGCGCGATACCCAGAATCCGTACCTGCAACGTGGAGGTGTTTTCATCAAAAAACCATTGTTCTTTAATCCGGATTCGCTTTACATCTTCCCAGGCAATTTCATTTCGTACCACGGTCAGTTCTTCTATATAGGTCTCGGGATTGAAAACGCTGACGGTGTCCGTTTCGAAAAGAATACCTTCAATATCCGCTTCGTTCAGGGGAAAAGAAAATTTATCGTCTTCGGTCGAATAGAGGGTAATGTCCCCCTGCAACGCCGCGTCTTTGATGATATTAAAAAATGGTTCTCCGGGATACGCAAAAGGTTGATTCATCTTCTCCCGAAAATCAATGACCCGCCAAATTCTCTTTTCCCAAAAGATATCTGCCTCCCGTAATGGTTGGTATTCCAATACTTGCCTGTCCTGGAGCAGATTCCGGTCCACAATATCGTCCCGAACCTGCGCGTCGGCAGTGATGAATAAGGATAGGGAAAGGAGTAAGCAAAATGATTTTAATTTATGCATATTTTATTGTTTTAATAAATGTTGAATCGTTGAATCGTTGAATCGTTGAATCGTTGAATCGTTGAATCGTTGAACCTGCCTTCCTGCGTCAGCAGGCAGGTCGTTGAATCGTTGTGTAGAGGTATGCCCTTTCTTAATGGCTAAAAATCTGCACATCAAAAAATCCGCACATCCGCACATCCGCACATCTACTTAATCTTAAAAATCATCCCATTCATCTTACGCCCAACCTTATCGCCGGGACAACGCGCTTTAATTTTTTCGAAGTAGTAGGTGTCACCGGAAGTTGCAGCGTTGACCAGTCTTTTGGTGGCTCCCGTATAAGTTCCGCCCCGGTTCAATTCACTTTGTGCGTCTCCACCTCTGGGAAGGCGGGTCAATTCAAAACCCTGAATGCTGCAGCGGGCTTCGAAGTCAAAATTTTCCAGGTGAGCGCGAATACCGGGGTGGACTCTGAACTCTGCGGCACTCATTTCTCCACCCTTTTCCTGACCGATCAGAATTTGCGGATCCGGAATTTTTTTGACCCGATACTTAAATACGGCCGGATCAAGTCCACCGCCGGAAACGGTAATTTTACTTTCGCCGATGGCGGTAGGTTTGACAATATATTTTCCGTTACTGACTTTGTCGAGACTGGCATTGGTCGCCCGGACCTGGATTTCTGTACTGGGAACACCCGCGGCTGAGAGGGACAAGGGATTGTCTACCCCAACATAAAACACATTCATTTTATCCGCTGCGACGGCCACGGATTTTTCACCGACGGTGTACCCAAAAGTTTTTTCAAATCGTTCCACTTTTCCGGAGACAGGATCTCTCAAACTGACGACCATTCGATGCGATTGCTCACCGAGACTGCTGGCGGTTGCATCGAAAACTGCCTTGCCATTTCGGACGGGAATATTGCGACCATCTACTTTAATACTAATATTGTCAGCGGTACTCGAATAGGCACCAAGAAATAATTCAGCGGAAAATTTTTCACCTACGGTCAGGTAACTACTATTTGTGGCGGCAATCGGTAAAAACTGATCCGGCTTGAGCACGGTACTTCCTGTTTTTTTATAAAAATATCCAAGAATAGAAGTCTCTGAAATTTCTACATCGTTCTGAATTTTGGCCAATAAAGGAAGCACGGCGGCGATGGGCATTTGCTGAAATTTGAATTGTGCCCAGTTTTCTTTATCAGAATTTTCCGGAACCGTTTCCACTTTTACGGGGAGTGTAGCGGCCAGTTGAGTCCGTACTTCTTCGTCCGTAATTTTTGCCAGCAAATCTTCGCGTACCTGATGAATCTTTTTTTCCAGTTCATCGCCGAGTCCTTCGGTGACGAGCATTCGCGTCGTTACGTCTTTATTTTTGATGCCTACGGGTTGGCCATCTTCGTTCAGACCACCGGAGGCTTCGACGAGTGTTGTTTTTATATCTTCCACATATTTTGAAAAATCCTGTGCTATTTTTTGTACCTCCTTTCCACGTTCCGCGTAAGGTTGAAATTGCGCGTACGCTTCGGCCTGTTCAGTGATGGCAGCCATTAATTGCTCATTGGATTTATTCATGATTTCTGTACTTTCATTCAAGCTGCTGTTCATGGAGAGAAAAGCGTTGAGTACTTCGGCGGATACGTTAAGGGCGAGCATGGCCGTCAATACGATGTACATGATGTTGATCATGAGTTGCCGGGGTTCTTTTGGAATAGACATAAGTTGTTGTTTTGTTACTGATCGGTTAGGCATAGGTTGGTCGGGCTTGTCATGGATGAATGACAAACAGGATTTACACTATTTTCGTAAAAATCAGGTTGTTAAGAAATAGGCATAGTTTGAACCGGGCTGTCACGGTGCATTTCGTTTCAGGAAGACGCCGGGCAGTCGAATTTATTACGCTTTTCAGCGGTTGAATTTTTTAATAATAAAACGTAAAACTTTATGGGAGGAAATATCGCCGCTGCAATTGCGGTCGATTTGTTATCATAATGAACAAGATGGAAAAAGATACAAGTGAATGAATATTTTCTGTCATTGTTTTTAAAAAAGATCCATTTGAGATCGATTTTTTTCTGAAAGGCTATTTAGGTTGATCAACCGGCTTAACCAAATGGGATAGTTTTAAACAACTTCTATTTATACCCCGTAACAATATACTGGTAATCCAGTGTACGGTCATCAAATTCGATATTCCGGTATCCGGCTTTTTTTAGAATAATCTCCAGTTCTCCGATGGCGATCCGGTCGGAGAGGTTGGGACCGATGGGCGTAGTTCGCTTTTTAAAGTCAATGATGACGAGGCGGCCGCCCTCGGAAATACCGCGTCTGAGATTGGTCAAATAATCGACCGGATCGTTAAAATAGGTAACCGTATTAACGATTAGTACCACGTCCGCTTCGCTCGGATTCAGCATTGGGTCGTCAGGTTTGACGAGTCGGGTTTCGAATTTATCGCGGCGGGCATCGGGTAATAACTTGCGGGCATCCTGCATAAATTTAACTGCCTCTTCGTCGATATCAAGGGCGATTACCTTTTTGGCAGACGTTTTTCCTGCGACGATAAACGAGAAATAACCATACGGTCCCGCTCCGATATCTACGACCGTTTTATTATCCAGGTTTCCCAATTTGCGGATAACCAGTTCCGGCTTTTGCCAGATCCAGCGATTACTTTCTTTTTGAGTCAGGTCAATATCGGGCGTAGCCGCAGATTTATTCTGTGGAATACTGGGATCGTATTCGTGCGCAGTAGTATGGCTTTCAGATTTAGGAGTACCAAGGCCATTATCACAGGAAGTGAGGCCAGTTAGTATTAGCAGAAGGAATAAAAGAAAGTTGTATTTTTTCACTCGTCAAAATTACGTTTTTCGCCGTCATTGGCAAAATGCCAGCATCAGCTTTTCCATTTCTTTACGCATGGTAGCGCTTTTTCCGGTAAAGTTATTGGCAATAACGGAGAAAGCCATCCACTTTCCGGCTTTGTTTTGTACATATCCCGAATAACTACGGACGCGATTCATACCACCACTTTTGGCAAATACCTTGTTTGCAGCAATGGTCCCTCTGAATAAATATTTTAAGGCACCCGATTTTCCACCCATGGGCAGCGAAGCTTTAAAGTCAGAAAAAACAACATCCTGCTTTTTTAGATGCGCGAGATAGGCGGTCAGGTGACGCGCCGAAACCGCATTACGGGGTGACAATCCACTGGCATCTTCCAAAAACAGACCCGCCGAAGGTAACCCGTTATTATCCAGATATTCTAAAATTACTTCCAGTCCCAGGGCTGGTTGCGCGTCGCCTTTTTCAATTTTTCCGAGAAGTCGGAGCAATGCTTCACAGTATAAATTTACACTTTTTAAATTTGTTTCTTTTACAATTTCCCGTAAGGTGGGAGAATAGTACGTGTCAAAAACAGTCACATTCCCAACCGGGAACCCTTCCTGCTCCAGCTGATACCGGGAAGCTGCCTGCTGACGGGTGGTGATTCCTTCTTTTTCTAAATTTTTCATTAAATGAAATGCCGCAAAAAATGGCGGATCGGGTACGCTTCCCTTAATAGTAAAATTTCCCGATCCGACGGGAATTGTACCGCGAATAAAACGGGTATAACCATAATTTGATCCAAAAATGTAAGCATTGTCGCCGCTGCCTTTTCCGGCCTGTTTGAGTTCGTTGATCAGCCGTAAATTCGGAACCTCCGGACGAACATGACCAATTGGTGGGGTAGCGCCCAGTTTGCCATTTTGACGAAGGTTCAGGAGATATAAATTTTCGTGAAAATTCAGTCCCCAGGCACCGGCACCGTAATAATTACCGAGGTCTTCCCAGAGCCAGGTCCGTCCGTCCACCTGCGTGGAAAAATAAGAAGCATCGCCGATGATATATCCTTCTATTTTTTTGATACCCGCTTTCCGGATGGCCGCGGTCCACTTTTTCAGAACGACATCATACGTTTCTGCTTTCGCGAAATGGTGCGAGCCAAGCGTCGGGTCGCCGTAACCACGAATGACCAGATTACCTTGCAGGGTTCCGTCGGCAGTGATGGTGCCATCGTAAGCCAGTTCCGTTTTAAAACGATAATCTGGTCCCAATTTTTTGAGTGCAATTCCCGTAACCAAAACTTTGAGCGAAGAAGCGGGAATCATGGTTTTGTCGGCACGGTGTCCGGCGATTAACTGATCGCTCGCTACGTCTATGAGGGCGACGCTAAGTTGACCGTGTACCAGATTGGGATGAGTGGCCAGGGCATCTATTTTTTTTTGGATGGGGGATTGGGCGAAAAGCGGATGAAGAGACAATGCAAGGATTAGTAAAAACAGAATACGTAGCATAAGGCTGGCTTTGTGTGGCAAAACATTTATTTATAAAGTCAAAGATAATAAAACTGTAACGGGTGGCTGGCTTATTGAACTATTTTGATCGTAGGTTGTCCTAAATATTTAAATAAGTGTATATTTTCGCATAATTTATACCACAACAATTTCTTAAACTGGTGTTAACTTCTGGCTATTGGCTTTTATTAATGAAAATAATAGCAAGCAAATGGCTAACGGCTAACGACCAATAGCAAAACTTATGACCCAACCCGGAATTTCCTGGCTCTTAAAAATGGCCTGGCGCGATAGTCGCCGCAATCAAGGTCGCCTGCTTCTTTTTATCTCTTCGATTATTCTCGGAATTGGTGCCCTGGTAGCCATCAATTCTTTTAGTGAAAACTTACAGGCGGATATCAACCGGGAAGCAAAGACTTTGCTGGGAGCAGACCTTAAGCTGGAAACCAACCGACCGATGACCGATTCTCTGCGAATGGCCCTGGAACTGATCGAAGGGGAGCGCGCGCAGACCACCGATTTTGTGTCAATGGTTTTATTTCCTAAAAATGGCGGAACGAGACTTGCACAGATTTCCGCGCTGGAAGGGAATTATCCTTTTTATGGAAATTTTAACACCGAGCCACTCCGGGCCGTGGAAGACATCCGGGAAGAGCAAAAGGCGTTGGTGGACCGGACCTTGTTATTGCAGTTCGATGTAAAAACGGGTGATTCTATTCAGGTGGGAAATCTCACTTTTGAAATTGCGGGGAGTCTGAAGTCCGTGCCGGGCAGATCGGGGATTGCCTCGTCCGTGGCACCGGCTATTTTTATCGGACAGAAATATCTGGCAGAGACCGGATTGATTCAGCCCGGCAGCAGGATCGAATATCAGTACTTCTTTAAGGTAGCTGAAAATCAGGACGTAGAAGTACTGGTAGACAGTTTGGAAACGACCATGCGAAGCAGCGGTGTACGCTGGACGACGGTCGAACGACGAAAAGAAAGTATCGGGGAAGCGTTTTCCAACATGGCGACCTTCCTCAATCTCGTAGGTTTTATCGCATTATTACTGGGCTGTATCGGCGTAGCCAGTGCGGTGCATATTTATGTCAAAGACAAGCTGTCCCTCGTAGCGGTATTGCGTTGTATGGGGACGAGCGGCCGGCAGGCTTTTCTGATTTTTTTATTACAAATTGCTTTGTTAGGATTTTTGGGGGCAGTGCTGGGAGCATTGCTTGGCAGTGGGTTGCAGATTTTATTACCAAAAGTATTAAGCGATTTTTTACCCGTACAGAATGTAAGCGCCAACATTTCCTGGTCTTCCATTGCCAGTGGCATGTTTACCGGATTATCTATTTCACTTTTATTTGCACTATTGCCTTTGCTGGCTATCCGTAAGACGTCGCCACTACGAACGTTAAATGCCTCTTTTGAGCAGGATACCGGCGGGCAGGACTGGTTGCGCTGGGTGGTGTACGCAGCGATCTTTTTGTTTGTTTCCGGCTTTACCTTCTGGCAAACAGGAAATGGCATTGTAGCTATTGTTTTTCCAATTGCAATTGTTGTGGCTTTTCTGTTGTTGGCAGGAATGGCCAAATTACTGATGGTGCTGGTAAGGAAATTTTTTCCGGTCAGCTGGAGCTATATCTGGCGGCAGGGCATTGCCAATCTGTACCGGCCGCAGAATCAGACGTTGATTTTAGTAGTCTCAATTGGTTTGGGATCTGCGTTGATTTCGACCCTGTTTTTTGTACAGGGATTATTACTCAATCAGGTAGAATTTACCGGCCAGGGCGATCAGCCGAACATGATTTTATTTAATATTCAACCCGATCAGCAAGCACAGGTAGCCGACCTGACCAGGGAATTTACGATGCCTATTATTCAGGAAGTTCCGATTGTGACCATCCGGCTGGCGGAGATAGATGGTATGACTAAAATGGAGATGAGAGCAGACTCGACGCGTTCGCCCAGGGGGTGGGTTTTTAACCGGGAATACCGAGTGACCTACCGGGATACGCTGATCGAATCGGAAGAAGTAATCGAAGGAGAATGGAGCGGAGAAAAAGCGGATGATGGAACAATCTACGTATCGGTCAGTGAAAGAATGCTCGAAGATATGGACGTAGAGATTGGTTCCAAATTAACCTTTAACGTGCAGGGTGCCATGATTGAGACGGTGGTTGGCAGTGCCCGGAAAATCGACTGGGGAAGATTGCAGACCAACTTTTTTGTGGTTTTTCCGAAAGGGGTTTTAGAGCGGGCGCCACAATTTAATGTGATTGTATCCCGTACCGCCAATATTGAGCAATCCGCTAAATTTCAACAAAAACTAATTCAGAATTTTCCCAATGTGTCGGTGGTAGATTTATCGGCCGTTCTAAAATCGGTAGAAGAAGTACTGGGGAAAATATCCTTTGTGATCCGGTTTATGGCCCTGTTCAGTATCCTGACGGGGTTGTTGGTGCTGATCAGTTCGGTGGTATTGAGCAAATATCAGCGAATAAAAGAGAGTGTATTATTGCGAACGATCGGGGCACAAAGCCGGCAAATATTATTTATCAATCTGCTGGAATATTTTATGCTGGGAGCTTTGGCAACGCTTACAGGGATTGGATTGTCCTTCGTAGGAAGCTGGCTGCTGGCAAAATACAGTTTTGATATTCCTTTTCAGCCGGATTGGTTACCGCCTTTTATCGTATTTTTTACCATTACGGGATTGACCGTTTTTATTGGATTAATAAACAGCCGGGAGGTACTGAATAAGCCGCCACTGGAGGTTTTACGGGGAAGATAACAGGATTCGGGCAGCGATGATTACAGTATGTCTCTACGGGATTTGTTCCGGTAGAGACATTTT
>CAKZUV010000145.1 GCA_937921555.1 uncultured Saprospiraceae bacterium | reverse complement strand
GAACCCCAGAAATCTATCGAATCAAAAGAACTCTCCCCACCAAAAGCTTGTGCGCTGAAGGCAGAACGGAAAGAAGTTCCCAACCATAAACTTTCAAAAAATAAAAAGCTAAAGTCCACATCAAATTCGGTAGGTGCACCCACCACATTTAATGCATTGGACTGAGAAGCGAGTTCTCCCAGCAGACCTACACTTTTTATAAGTATGGATGGTTTAAAGTACAGTGCATCTCCATTCAGTGAAAAAGCTGCACCGGCAGAAAAGTAAAAATGCCGGTAATATCTGGCACTTCTGGCAGAAGTATTTCCTCCCGTTGGCGAAACGTCTCCCAACTCCCACGAAATTAATTGTGGTACCGAAAACCCTATGTAGTACTTAGGTGCGTAATAAAAAATACCCGCACCAAAATTAGGCATCCAGTGGGTCGGAGTGTCCGTAGAAAAAGAAGCATCTAATTCCCGGGGATCCCGGTAACGCAGTTGCGTCCAGTCGGCCCGCCAGTTCATCGCACCCGCCTGTAATCCCATCGATAATTTTCCATTACCAAAAGGAACCCGGTACGCGTAAGCTAAAAAAGCAGAAGTAGAACCCGTCGCCCCGATCTTATCATTGACCACGCTCATTCCCAACCCTACCCTTTCCTTAAAAGGCATGTGCAAGGTAAAAGACTGGGTCGTCGGCGCTCCGTCAATCCCCAGCCACTGTCCACGCTGCAAAGCACGAACAGATAAATACTCCGGACTACCCGCAAAACCGGGATTGTAGGCCAGACTATTAAACATATATTTGGTAAACATTGGATCCTGTTGCGCAGTCATTTGCACAATCAATCCTCCGATCAACAAAATAATCAATGTAAATTTTCTCATACTTTCAAGTCTTTGACAGATACTATCACTGTGAAATTTATCCAAATATCATGCCTTCTGCATAAAAAATACCCGTAACAGGTTTTAAACTGTTACGGGTATATAAATATATAATTTTATATAAATATTTAATTAACTGAATCAAAGCTAGTTGACTTACTATCGATGTATTTGCAACCATCCACTATATTGTTCCCCCTCGCCATCTTCGATCAGATAAAAATAGGTGCCATCCGGCAAATCCTGACCATCCCACTGGCCGGAAAACGGATCATCGTTCGTATATCCGGTACGATCATAAACTTTATTACCCCAGCGATTAAAGATTTGTACCCGGTTATTCGGAAAACGCTCTATCCCCAGAATGATAAAATTATCATTGACGCCATCTCCGTTCGGAGAGAATCCGTTATAGATGGTCAGTTCTTCGCAAAGCACCGTAATGGTTACCGTGGCCGTGTCTTGTCCGGTGGTGGTACTGAGTACGTACTGGAAACTATCTACCCCGCAGAATTCCCTGGTAGGCGTATAAATGATATTGTTCGCACCGATCTCCGCTGTTCCATTCGACGGACCGTTGATAATTTCAAGGTCAATCAATCCACCATTCACGGTATCATTGTCCAGTATATCAATGATCAGCGAAGTATTGACAATCGTCAAACTATCATCATCAACCGCTACGGGAGCTTCTCCCAGCAGCGTCAGATTGGTAATACTCAGGAAGGTCGTATCACAAATTCCAAAATCATCGCAGATAACAATACACGCCGTATCCTGTCCCAATCCAACACTATTAAACATAACACACCACGTACCCTCTACTAATTCAATTTCATTGTTATTGTTAGAAAGTTCCGGACAAGCATTAAAGATGGTGTCAATATTACCAGCCAGTTCTGTGGTATCCAGACAGAACTCATCTACATCTCCAATAAATATTTCGGTAGTAATAGATTCAGCAACCGGCGGGTTAACCGTTACCAGTAAAACCGTGGTGTCACAATGTCCCGCATCATCACAGAGTACGATACAAGCAGGATCGGTTCCGATTCCGATTCCCTGATAGCTCACACAATAAGTATCGGGATCAATTGTGAAGTTCACATTTGTACCGGAACTATCCGCACAGATATTAAAAATAGTGTCAATAATTCCCGGCAACACGGTGGTATCCATACAGAACGTATCGGTGAAATTAATCAGAATCTCCAGCGGTATCGTATCCGTCGGCAATGGAACAAAATCATCACACACGATATTTACATTAAAAGTATCAATACAACCCGCAACGGAATCTCTGAGAATAATCTGGTGCATTCCGGTATCCAGTTCTATTTGTGCACCTTGTGGCTGCAGATTGAATCCTGGCTCCGCCGTGTCAATAATAACTCCAAACTGAGAGACGATCATGTTCCCATAATTATTACTCAGATCTCCACCAATTATTTCAAATCCCAGTAAAATCCAGTCACCGGTTGGATCCCAGACATTCATGCTGTCGACCAGTTCGTTAAGTCCAATAAACTGTCCCATGGAAAAGAAATTATTATTAACCTGCCAACTATTTAAAGTATAAACGCTGTTGCCACTGAATGCAATTCCGTCGTAAAGCACGGTGGTATCAACGTTACAACCTAAAAATCCATTGGTGTAAGGCAATCCGTTATCAGTGATCTCGTAGTTTAAGATCTGTGGTACAGTTAGTTCCAGACAGATGGGGGTAAGTTCTTCGCATTCGGCGGCGAGGATTTCCGGTTGTCCCAGATAAGTCTCTTCCACGCAAGGACGGCAGCTAACGGTCAGGTCAAGGGTATCAATACAGCCCTGACGCAGATCTTCCACAATTATCTGATGGAATCCGGTGTCGATGGCCAGTTCCAGTCCGTTGGGAATGGGTTGTAATCCAGGTTCTATATTTTCAATGGGCACGCCACCGAGTGTAATAACAGCAGGTCCGTAATTATTGTTAAAGTTATCGCCGATAATTAAGAATTCGTCAATACGCCAGTTTCCGGCGGGGAACCATACGTTCATCGAATCGACCAACTCCTGGGGACTGGTCAGATTATCGGCACTAAAAGTTTCCCCAAGAACAGACCATTCTTCCAGTCCAAAAAGATTCAGGTCAAATAAATTGGTCACGTCGTATTGTACCAGTGAATCAATATTACAACCCAAAAATCCTCCGGTATAATCCACTCCGTTATCCGTAATCCGATAGTTAATAATCTGACTGATAGAAAGATCTACACAGACGGGCGCGGTCCCTGCGCAGTTGTCGGCGACCAGTTCCGTCGGACCGTCATAGATGCCGGGACAGTTGCGGCAATCGACCAAAATATTAAAAGTATCTACACAACCTTCTTCCAGAGAAAGTGTAATAATTTGGTGAAAGCCAGTATCCAGAGATATTTGCGTTCCATCGTTATCTATATTAATTTCTCCCTGAATCAGACGTTGATCCGAAGAAGCAAAAGATCTCAACGCCATGGCGCCGTAGGTTCCGTTAATCTCTCGGGTTACGATGTTATTTCCTTCCAGTTCCCAATTTCCGGCGGGATCCAGACCACTTAGCACCGTAAATAACTCAGCAATGGTAGTAAAACTATCTACGGCTATATTTCCGCCGTTGACGGGCCATCCGGTGAGTTCGTAAGGTCCAATTGGGAAATCAATTAAGAAATTATCAAACCGGTAAGTCAGCGAGGTATCACTCTGACAACCCACAAAATTACCGTTGTAAAACATTCCATTGTCCGTTACTTCGTAATTATCAATTTCTAAAATACCAATAGGTAAACAGAAATCAATATTCTCTTCACAATCAAAAACAGGAAGCACCAGCGTATCTCCCGCCGAGAGACCACAATCGGTCGTGATGGAAATAACTATACAAGTCGTATCCGGCAAACCGTTGTCACTGGCAACAATACAAATGGTATCAACGCCAATTCCGGGATTAATATCTGAATTGTAAATCAGACAGCCTTCTGCACTTAATGTCCAGCTACCAAAGTTACTGACTCCGGCAAAACCACCGTCTAACAATTCGTAAGTTACATCGGTCGAATCAAAACAGGATTCTAATTCAAAACAGTATTCTGTCAAACTGTTGACGGGAAGATTGATACTTACCGTATCTGCGTTGGGACAATCACTGCACTCGTCAATAATGGGTAAATTATTCGCAATCGCGGTACAGCCATTCTGATCAGTAACTACCAGACTATAGGCACCAACCGTCAGCTCCGTACGATCCGCAGTATCCATTGTCCCCGGGATATCCTGCCAGTCATAAGTGTATCCACCGTTGCCGCCGGAAGCCGTTACGAAAATCATTCCGGTGGTATCACAGGTTTGATTTTGAGTAATAATGTCTAATACGATTGCCGTTGGTTCTTCTACACTAAAACAATTTTGTCCTGCAAAGCATCCATCCGCATCGGTAACGCCAATGCAATATTCACCAATGCCCAACTCACCGTTTTCAACTTCCTGGCCGTTCACATCATAAATGACCGCACTGAAAGGCAACGCAAATCCAGGTTCCGTCGTAACGTCAAAGTCAACCATTCCATCTTCGTTGCCAATACAACTCAATAACACGGGATTTTCATCAATAGTAATCGTTGCGGCCGCATCCACTTCATTTACTAGTACAAAACTCGTGATCTGCTCGCAGCCCGTGGCGCCATTATCTGTAACCGTTACGGTGTAAAATCCTGCTGTCAGATTATTTCGACTCGCACCACCACCACCGTCACTCCACGCGTACGTATAGCTGGTACTTCCGTTGGCTACGTCGATATTGACCACTCCGTCGTTGTCATTACAGCCGGGTAGTTCCTCAATATCAACCGTTACTTCCAGGGGATTAAAAGTTCCGATGACCACTTCGATAAAGTTAAGGCAGCCCGTAGAAAAGTCCGTTACGGTCACGAAGCAAGAACCGGCAGGTAAGTTATTTACACTAAAACCAGTTAAACCGTTACACCATTCGTATTGAAAATTAACGGGACCTAAAACGGCCGTACCATTTGATTCGTTACAAGTAGCCGGAGTGGTAGAAATAATTTCCGGCTGCGGACCATCGGCATTCTGAATGGCAAAAGTCGTGGTAGTCTGACAGTCAGGATCATCAATCCGGCTGATCAAAACCGTATAAACTCCAGCGGGAATATTATTGGCAAAAGCGTTATCGCTGACATCCGGCGTCCAGCTGTACGTAAAATCTTCGTTGTCTCCCACCATTTCCAGAAAGGCAGAACCGTTGGACTGATCACAATCAGCAGCAATTTTTACAGTATTTTCCACGATGGGTGTAATACAGTCGTCGGTAGAATTGCAAGTATCAATAATTTCAATATCATCCACAACGACGCTGCATCCTTCACTATCGGTAATGGTAACCCGGTAAGATTCCGGTAATAAATCAGATCGATCCGAACCATTGTCCTCACCCGGCAAATCTGCCCAGTCAAAAACATAAGGAGCAACGCCCCCCGTAGTCACCAGCGTAACAGAACCATTGGTTAAACAAGTTTTATTCAGCACGATCAAATCAATATCGAGTAAAGGATTTCCTTCTACCACAAAGCAAGTCTGAGCAGCCAGACAACCGTTGTCGTCCGTTACCAGAATACAATATTCTCCAACCTCCAACGCTCCGTTCACTTGTTCTTCGCCATTTTCATTTACAATAGCCACTTGCGGAATTCCATCAAAATCGGGATCAGGATTCACACTAAAGTCCACGGTTCCGTTCGCATCACCGGCACAAGGAATTGTCACGATATCATTTTCGTTTTCAATATTAATTTCGGCACCAGGAATATTATCATTTAAGGCGAAGAGTAATTCGGTCAGACAGCCCGTCTCAGGATCGGCAATGGTAACATTATAAATTCCGGCGGCGAGATTATTCCGGGTATCACTTCCTCCCCAGCTAAAACCGTAATTTCCGCTGCCTCCCGTCACGTCGATGGTAACGGAACCATTACTTTCTCCACACAAAGGATTTTGATTAACAACAGGCGTTGCTTCTAATCCATTTTCGGAATCAACCACTACCGCAATTACATCCAGGCAATTGGTGGACGCATCACTGACGGTAATAAAATAGGTTCCGGCGGCTAAATCTGCCCGGCTGTTCGTCACCTGGTTATCGCTCCAAGTGTAGGTAAAATCAGTTGGCAACAAAGTTACTTCTCCATCCTGCGCCAGACAGGTAGCAGGTAAAATATCAATACTGGTAGGTTCGGGACCATTTGTATTTCCTACCGCAAATTCTACGGAAGTAGTACAATCCGAATCATCATTATTTATAATCATAACCGAATAAGTACCCGCAGCTAAATTATTACCGGAAGGACCATTCGAGACATTGGGCGTCCAGGTAAAAGTGTAATCGTCCGGATTTAAATTTATCTGAACGGTTGCTTCGCCGTCGTTGTTGTTACAAGTAGCTTCACGTACTACGATGCTGGTGACTTCTACTTCCTCACAGCTCTCACAATCGACAGGACTTCCGATGATAATATTCTGAGCGATGGCCGTACAGCCGGAGGCATCCGTAATGGTCAAACTGTAAGTTCCACCGTCCAGGCCGGCCCGGGCCGAATCGTTGTCATTTCCCGGAATATCGGCCCAGTCAAAAGTGTAAGGAGCATCTCCCCCCGTCACCAGCACCAGCACAGAACCTTTGACCGTACAGGACTCGTCTTTTGTCTGTACATCAACGTCCAGCAGGTCAGGAGCTGTTATTTCAAAGCAGCCTTCCGTTACCAGACAATCATTCGCATCAAAAACCATGATACAATAATTACCAGGTCCCAGTTCTCCGTTGGTTACGTTCTCTCCGTTTTGATTTACAATTACAGTTTCAGGAACTCCATTGAAATTAGCGTCCGGCGTAAAGGTAAAATCAACCGTTCCATCATTATCTTCTACACAAGCAAGCTGAATGGAATCATTTACTATTTCAAGCGTACCGGTGCTTAACAGGTCATCCAGCACGAACATAATATCAATTTCACAGCCACTGGCCGGATCAACTACGGTCACACTGTACATACCAGCGGTCAAGTCGTCGCGCCGGTCATCAGGTCCCCAACTGTAATTATAGTTTCCACTACCGCCAGTAACCAGAATTGTGACGGAACCATTGTTATCTCCACAAGTCGGTTTGTCATTCACTTTTGCGTCGATCACCAAATTATTTTCTTCCGCAACGGTTAAAGCAATTACGTTATCACAACCGGTGTTGGGGTCCGCAATCGTTACAAAGTAAGTGCCCGCAGCGAGGTCATCCCGGTTGTTGCTAACTATATTGTCACTCCACTCATAGTTAAAATCAGCAGGTTCTAACAAAACAACCCCATCTTCCGCCAAACAATTTGCTGCCGTAATTTCAATATTTTCTACTTCCGGGCCATCCGAGGTACCTACCTCAAACTCTACGGTCGTGGTACAAGTTCCCGTTTCCAGATCGGTAATCACGACCAGATACGTTCCGGTGGGCAGTCCCGTCGCGGTAGCGGTATTACTAACATTTGGAGTCCAGGCAAATTCATAGTCTGATGTATTAGTATTCAAATCAATGGTCGCAATACCATCCGAATTACCACAGGTAGCTTCGATTACCACAATATTGGTAATAATCGGATCTTCACATTCATCACAATCTTCCGGTTGTGGTACATTTATATTTTCCGCCACAGCGGTACAACCCAAACCATCCGTTACGGTGAGTGAAAAATTTCCTCCGCTCAGGTCTGAACGGGAAGCCGGATTATCCGTCCCTGAAAGATCAGCCCAGTCGTAATTATAATCTCCATCTCCTCCGGTAGTTGTTATTATTTCAATGGCTCCTCCTCCCTCACAGCTAGTAGCTTCGACTACAGAAAAATGCACCGCGATCGCCTCTGGCTGAATTAATTCAAAACATTCAGAAGCCGCCAGGCAGTTGTTGTCATCAAAAACCAGCAGGCAGTATTCCCCCAGCATTAACATTCCATTGTCAACGATTGCACCGTTACTGTTTGTTATTTCTACGGTTGCTGGCAGTTCAAAACCAGCAGCAGGAATAATTTCAAAATCAATCGTTCCTTCAAAGTTAGAAGGACAGTCGGGCGCCAAATCTGTGTTGATGATAATTTCAGCGTCCGCTACATCTCCATTTTCTATTGAAAAGATAATTTCGTCCATGCAGCCCGTTGCGCTATCCGTAATGGTCACTCCGTAAGATCCTGCGGGCAAATCATTCCGGGTATTAATGTCAGATGTTACTCCGTCACTCCAAAAGAAATCATAATTGCCGCTACCTCCCGAAATCGTCACGGTGGCGGTTCCGGTATTTTCACCACAATCCGGTTCTTCCTCTACGTCAATAGTTGCCGTAAATTCCTGAAAGGACCGGACGGTCACTTCGATAAAATTATTGCAATCCGGTTGTGCAGGATCTTCCACTAACACGGTGTAAACACCAGCGGCCAAATCGGACCGAACCGGCGTCACGAGTCCATCAAATACCCAGGTATAATTAAGACTGGTTGGTACCAGATTGGCGGTCCCGTTAGATAGCTGACAAGAAGCCGGAGTAGAAAGGGCTGTAGCCGGAACGGGGCCATCCGTATTTCCAACAAAAAGATCGCGGACCGTCTCGCACCCTCCATTCGTAATAGTTACCTGATAAGCACCTCCCGGCAGATCTGTTTGCTGGTTACCCAGCGTATTCAGGTTACCCGGAATTTCAGACCACTGGTAGGAAAATCCGCTGTTGTCACCGACCATCTCAATAGTGATGGTACCGGTAGCATTTCCACAAGAAGTATTTCTAATGACTACATTTTCGATAACAGGATTTTGACAACCACAGTCTGCGGTAACCACAATGGGTGCTCCCAGTACGTCAAGGGCCGCACAAATATCCCCACCATCCTGTATCAGTAATTCATTGACATCAAATCCAGTGGTAACACCTAAATCAATAATTCCCAAGTTGAGGGTATTTGGATCATACACTAGGGTATGAATGGTATAATTGTCTGGTAAAGAAACCACAAAATCAGGCGTCGGCTGAGCATCCTGAATCAATAAATCAGTTCCACTAGTCAGCACATATATTAAGTTATAACCTGGTGGAACAATTGGATCAGTCGTTTGCAAAGCACTGATGTTAACAGTATTGCCGAGCAGACAGTACATTTCCGGATTTGGGGTAAGCGCACCGGCATCGGCCTCACAGGATTCGTCACATAACACAGTAATTATCTGGCTGGCAGAAGATTCGTTTCCACATTCGTCGGTAGCTATCCAGGTACGGGTAATAATTGTTTGACAACCATCCGTTTCAGAAGATTCTTCTAATTCTACGTCCGGCGCATCGCTACAATTATCGGTTGCCGTAACCATAGCGGGAGCGGGAACCGTTTCTCCGTTCGCTGGATTTACAGTAATATTGGCGGGAAGATTCACAAGTTCAGGGGCGTCCTCATCGGTGATGGTAATGATTTGCACTTCTTCCAGTTCATTTCCACACGCATCCGAAACCTGCCAGATCCGACGCAGGGTATAAGATTGATCGCAGTCTCCGTCAACTCTTTCTTCTTCAAAGGAAACGATCAGGTCTGCCTCTTCGGTACAATTATCAATGGCCGTGATGATTGGAACAGGTGGGATTTCATCACAAGTCACACTGACACTGGCGGGCACCCCAAAGAATTTTGGAGTTTCGGTATCCCGGATTGTAATTATCTGAGTGGCAGCGGCCACATTTCCATTATCGTCAAAAGCAGTCCAGGTTCGTTGCAGGATCGCTTCTCCGGGACAGTCCCCGTCCTCGCGGTCCTGAGAAAGTACCACTTCTACGTCATCCGTACAATTATCAGTAGCCGTCACGGTCGGGACGGAAGGAATATTATCACATTCTACGGTGACATCCGCAGGAACGCCACTTAATACGGGTGGTTCTATTTCATCCTCACATTCATCACAAACTTCCGTTACCGTTATCTGAATACAATTACTTTCTGTGCTCCATATACTACAAGGAGAACGACGGGAGCAGCGAAGAAACCAGGTTGTAGTTGTCAATGGTCCGGGATCATAGGTCGCCTCGGTAGCATCGGTAATGGCCTGAGTTAAGTTATCCGGACAGGAAGTAGTGGAAGATAACCACAGATATTCCAACTCCCCCGTTCCTCCCGTAGCTTCGGTCAAACTAATGATCGGAGAAGGATCATTGGCACCGTCGCAGAGTATCTCATCGGAACCAATGGTCCCACCGTCGGTTGTATTTTCGCATTCTACGGCAGAATAAGGTTCGTGATCTGTATTCGCAAAGGCCCACGTAGAAAAGGTAAGGAAAAATACCAATGTGACTGATATCCATCGAAATGAAAAACTGTTTATAGATTTGGCTAAAAAATGCCGGACGCGTAGTTCCTGACTCATAGGATGTAAGTTGTGGTATGGACATTATAAAGTTATATCCAAGTTGTAAGAATTCGTTTCGGTTTTTTCGGTAGTCAGGTAGTGATCAAATAATAAATTACCGATTGACGGGGTATCTTTCGGATCAATACTTATTTTTCGGTCATTACTAAATTCCGAAGTTGGTTGACGGGGAGCATGTCAAACACTTATTACTAGGGTTGAAATCATGTAAAATCAGCAAAAAGATTAATTGTGTGGTGATCTTCTCAGACTTCTTTTACCTTAAATGATAGCAAGCTGTTTGTAAAACGATTGTGGTGATTGTGATGATTGTGTGTGGTGTAAAATAAAAACTTGCACGCCGGGAGTTGACAATTAGTCAGAAAGTCAATTTTCAATTGCGTACAGTTTGTGGGACGATTGTGATAGATCAAATAATTTTCAGGGGGGAACCTGCAAATCAATTCAGTATGGATAATACCATTTATATGCTGACGAACAGGTTTTGTACTAAGGGCCGTTAAATGTATCTAAGAAACAAATTTACAAAATAACCTACTGCTTGTAAAGGCCTAATACTAAATATGTTGAATTAACGGCTAATTAACCTGTTCTTTTAGATTACAAAAAAAATAAAAGTTAATTTTTTAAACTATTCATCCGTCTCAATTCTACGGAGAACGTTTTTCCTTCTATGGCAAGTTCTGTATTGTTAAAAATAGCGCTGGCTTCGTGCAGTAAAACGTTTAAATCGTGATAACGAGAAGAAAAATGACCAATTAACAGTTTTTTCACGTTCGCCCCCCGGGCAATCATAGCGGCCTGTCTGGCAGTACTGTGTTTAGTAGCGACGGCGTTTTCAGATTTTTCTTCGTTAAAAGTTGCTTCGTGATAAAGCAGGTCGATATTTTCCAGGATCGGGATAATATCCGGTTTGTACGCGGTATCGGAACAATAAGCAAAGGTACGGGTGATGTATGGAGGAAGCGTCAGCAGATGATTATCAATTTCTTTTCCGGCAGCGCTGATTCCTTTTTCTCCGTTTTTTATGTCGCGGATTTGTTTAAAATCGATTCCATACGCCTCTAATTTTTCGGGAATGATATTCAGTAAACGGTCTTTTTCGCGAAACAGGTAGCCACAGGCAGGAATCCGGTGATCCAGTGGAATGGTTGTAACGCTCACATTTTTATCAGAAAAAATCAGTGCTGATTCCGTCGGATCAACCACGTGTACATTCAGTGGATAAGTTAAGTGTGACTGACTGTATTTTAATTGAACGTCGAGTAGTTCCTGAATACCAGCAGGACCAAAAACATCCATCTTTTCGGTTCTCTGGCCCAGACTGTAGGAAGTAAGCAGACCAATTAACCCGAAAATATGATCCCCGTGGAGGTGACTGATAAAAATCTGATTGATCCGGTGCCGGCGGATATTGAAATCATTCATTCTGATTTGGGTACCCTCTCCACAATCAATCAGGTAACACTGCTCATTGACATTTAGTACCTGAGCAGACGGATGGCGTCCAAATGCGGGAACAGCCGCATTGGATCCTAAAATGGTTACCTCAAAAGTCATAAGAATGATGTTTAAAAAACGACCGGTTTGCCATTCAGGTCTCCTCCGAGTCCGAATCAATTTCCCGGGCAATTTCGTCCATTAAAACGTAATCAATCGCTTCCTGACGAGTAGGAATGATGGTTAAAACGGTATCCAGACGGGAGATGGTGATTAATTTTTTGATATTATCACTAACCACGCCTGTGATCACAAAAGTTCCAAAGTCCTTCCAGAGGCGTTCGGCGGTAAGGATGGCCGATAATCCGGAAGAATCCACGTATTCTACGGAAGAAAGATCTAAAATCAGGTTTCTAATGCCTTCGTTGCGATAGAAAACAAACTCTGACTTCAAATCAGGTGCAATCAGACTATTAAAGGTAGTCTCTTCGAGTTTCAGATAAGTATATCTTTCTTGCTTGTCAACGGTAAATTTCATCAGCTTAGTTATCTGTTTAAGAGCAGAAAAAATTTAAAATCTGCTTTTTGGATGTTGTAAGTTCACAAATGTAAAAATTAATCCCCAAAACCTATAAAATATAATCAACAAAAAACACCCGCCCCCGAAACTGCAAAATATCCGCCAATTCTATTTCCGGTAAATTCGGTGCCTGGCAGAATTATTAACATTAATTTAAGGTTATCTATGCTATATAAGTGAACCCTTATCCGTTATTATATGTTTGGTAATAAGATATAAAAACCAAAATTTTATATTAAGACAAGCAGACGCTATAAATTTTAATGCAAGTTATTAAGAAAAAGCCTAAAAACATTATAAATTTACCTCACATATTAATGTTTCATTTATAGTGGCATTATTTTTACAGCAGAATAGATAAAGTCAGCAATTTCTAAATCGGCGGAATCCCTTTTAAAGGTTGTTTACTTGACTAATTTGTCTTAATATTGTCTCACACATTCTGCCTTATTTCAGGGTAGATCAAATTGAAGATTACACAGTATGAATAACAAAAGATTCTCACCGAAAGTCAAGCAAGTAATCTCTAAGAGTCGCGACGAAGCGATTCGAATGGGACACGATTACATTGGAACTGAACATCTTCTGATGGGTATTATGCAGGAAAATAACGGCCTGTCTGTCCGCGTACTGGACAGTCTGGAAGTTGATACTTCTGACCTGAAACAAACCATCGAAGATTCGATTTCCCGTAATCCTTCCGGCCGTGCAGCGTTGAACGTTGGTAATTTGCCACTCAACAAACAGGCGGAAAAGGTCCTGAAAGTTACTTTTCTTGAAGCTAAGATGATGAAAGCGGATGAAATTTCGCCCGAACACCTTATGCTCTCTATTTTAAAAAACAAAGATAACCTGGCATCCCGTATTCTGCATCAGTTTGAAGTGGACTATGATGTTTTTAAGTCCGAACTGGATTTTGTCCGCCAGGAAAATGATTCCGTCTCACCGGATATTTTCAATCAGGCTCCTTCCGACTCCGAAGAACCCTTCGAAGAAGAGGATGCTTCCCGCTACCAGCGTAAAGGCAACAGTAAATCCCGTACTCCGGTACTGGATAACTTTGGCCGCGATATTACCAAGCTGGCCGAGGAAGATAAACTGGATCCAATTATTGGCCGGGAGACCGAAATCGAGCGGGTTTCTCAGATTCTGAGTCGTCGTAAAAAGAACAATCCAATTCTGATTGGAGAACCAGGGGTTGGTAAAACGGCCATCGTGGAAGGACTAGCGCTGCGTATTAACCAGCGTAAGGTTTCCCGAACGCTGTTCAATAAACGAATCGTGATGCTGGATCTGGCTGCCCTGGTCGCAGGTACGAAGTATCGTGGTCAGTTTGAGGAACGGATGAAAGCAATCATGAACGAACTGGAAAAATCACGGGATGTGATTCTATTTATTGATGAAATTCACACCATCGTAGGTGCGGGTGGCGCAACGGGATCACTGGATGCTTCTAATATCTTCAAGCCAGCCCTCGCAAGAGGAGAACTCCAATGTATTGGTGCTTCTACCCTGGATGAATACCGTCAGCACATTGAAAAGGACGGTGCACTGGATCGTCGTTTCCAAAAAGTAATTGTAGATCCGCCATCAGCGGAAGAAGCGGTACATATTTTACATAATATCAAGGCGAAATACGAAGATTTCCACAATGTCAATTATTCTGACGATGCCATTGAAGCTTGTGTGAGTCTGAGTGACCGTTACGTCAGCGACCGGTTCCTGCCGGACAAAGCGATTGATGTACTGGATGAAGTGGGTGCGAGAGTACACCTGAAAAATATCCACGTTCCCAAGCACGTCGAAGAACTGGAAAAGAAGATTGAGGAATTGAAAGAGAAGAAAAACCAGGCCGTTAAAAATCAGCAGTACGAAAAGGCCGCTGATCTGCGGGACGACGAATCCAAACTGGTCCGCCAGCTGGAATTTGCCAAGATGGAGTGGGAAGAGGAAGCTAAGACAAAACGGTATCCGGTTGACGAAGAAGATATCGCCGAAGTGGTTTCTATGATGACTGGGATTCCAGTTAGAAAAGTGGCTCAGAGTGAGAGTAATAAACTCGTGGGAATGACCAAGGATTTACAGGATGTAATTATTGGTCAGGACGAGGCAATTACGAAGATTACCAAAGCTATTCAGCGTAACCGGGTCGGTCTGAAAGACCCTTCCAAACCGATTGGTAGCTTTATTTTCCTCGGACCAACGGGAGTTGGTAAAACAGAATTAGCCAAGGCATTGTCCCGCTATATTTTTGATTCAGAAGATAACCTGATTCGAATTGATATGAGTGAGTACATGGAGAAATTCTCTGTGAGCCGGTTGATTGGTGCGCCTCCGGGCTACGTAGGATACGAAGAAGGTGGACAGTTGACGGAAAAAGTACGGCGTAAACCTTATTCGGTTGTACTGCTGGATGAAATTGAGAAAGCACATCCGGATGTATATAACATCCTGTTGCAAGTACTCGACGACGGACAGTTGACCGATGGATTAGGTCGCAAAGTTGACTTTAAGAATACACTGATTATCATGACGTCCAACATTGGAGTTCGTCAGCTGAAGGACTTTGGTCAGGGAGTTGGGTTTGCCACTCAGGCCAGAAAGGACTCAGCGGAAGATTCGAGCAAAGGTGTTATTCAGACTGCATTGAAGCGGACCTTCTCTCCGGAATTTCTGAATCGTATTGATGATGTTGTGATCTTTAATAGTCTGGATCAGGAAGATATCTTTAAGATCATCGATATTACTTTGAAGGATCTTTACGGCCGACTGGACGGAATGGGTTATAAACTCAAACTGAATAAGAAGGCAAAAGAGTTCGTTGCGGAGAAAGGATTTGATCCACAATTCGGAGCAAGACCGCTACACCGTGCTATACAGAAATATATTGAAGACCCACTGGCAGAATTTATTTTAAATAATAACCCGGCTGAAGGCAGTGTGATGACCGCAGTGCTGAATAAAGCAGGGGATGAACTGACCATCAATCTGCAGAAAGGTGTAAACTCAGACGCATAACGCACCTGAGTACGGTGCCACCACGAGTCCTGAACGACGAAATGTTGTTCAGGACTTGTTTTTTTTGGCTGAAAGGCCCTTTTTCGCCTTAAAATTCGTTTAGTTGCTCATATTTTCAAATAAAATGGCTCATTCAGGAACTTTTTAGGTACTTTTACACTTAACTAATAGAGACTATCAAAAGATTTTGTACTTTCGACCTGTCCAAGTATTTATACAGAATTTCTAATTAAAAAAAAGCATATTGGCAAAAAGACGCTCCTATCGACCCGTAGAACGGGCACCACAATTTAAAATTAACGACCGTATCCGCGTTCCGAACATTCGTCTGGTAGGCGATAATCTGGAAAAATTAAGTGAGCTGCTGGGAAAGAAAATTACTCCCGACGTTTACCCCACCCGACAAGTCCTTGACTGGGCACAACGTATGGAATTGGATCTGGTAGAAATTTCGCCTAAAGCCGATCCACCGGTTTGTAAGATTATCGACTATAAGAAGTTTCTTTACATGAAAAAGAAACGGGAAAAAGAAATAAAGTCCAAAGCAGTCAAAACGGTGATCAAAGAAATCCGTTTTGGTCCGAATACCGATGATCACGATTTTGATTTTAAGCTAAAACATGCCTTAAAATTTTTAGAAGAAGGTTCAAAAGTAAAAGCTTATGTTTTCTTTCGGGGCCGGTCCATCGTATTTAAAGACAGAGGTGAGTTATTGTTACTCCGGTTACTGAAAGAAGTAGAAGATAAAGGTGTTCCTGAAAACTTACCAAAGCTGGAAGGAAGAAGAATGACGGTAATGATTGCACCGAAAAAATCTGCCAAAAAGAAGAACTAAGTTAATTATACCACCACCACAATCAAGAACAGATACTTTCTATCTTTCTCATATAAATACGAAGAAGCGGATATTACCCAGGTAATTATCCGCTTTTTTTATCTGCTCCAGCATTTTTCGATTTTAACAACAAGATCCAAGGTTGTTTACTTCCGCTATAATGCTTACATTTGCAATCTATTTCAAAAAAATAACAGAATTATGCCTAAAATGAAGACCCATTCTGGTACCAAGAAGCGATTCAAGGTAACTGGTTCCGGGAAAATTAAGAGAGGACAAGCTTACAAGTCACACATTCTGACTAAGATGTCCAAGAAAAGAAAGCTCCGCCTGCGTGATACCGTTTTAGTATCAAAAGCGGATGAGAAGCGTATCAGACACTTACTTTGTATATAATTTACAAGTAAATCTATTTTTTAACGAGAGTGCAGGCTTAAAGTATTTTAACAAATCCCTGTGCTGTACTAAATCATTTAAACATGCCTAGATCAAGAAACCGGGTAGCCTCCCGGAAAAGACGTAAGAAAATTTTAAAAGCGGCCCGTGGTTATTTCGGTGCCCGTAGTAAGGTCTACACAGTAGCCAAAAACGCCGTAGACAAGGCGATGGGTTATGCCTTCCGTGACCGTCGTAACAAAAAACGTGCTTTCCGCAGATTATGGATCGCCCGTATCAATGCCGGTGCCCGTCAGGAAGGAACTACTTATTCCAAATTAATTCACGGACTGGCTCAGTCGGGTTCTACTTTAAATCGTAAAGTATTAGCGGACCTGGCCATGAATCACCCCGCAGCATTTAAAGCAGTGGTGGATTCCGTTAAAAAATAATATATTTTTTTTCTAGAAAAAAGCCCCGAAGTTTGATTACTTCGGGGCTTTTGCTATTGGATGAAACTGGACAATTTTCCGTATTTTTACCCTATCTCCATCTGATAATATTATAACCACCGGAGGCGGCAAACATGAAAAACGAAGCACTCGCTAAACTCTTTTATAAAGAGGTTCTTAAAATTCAGGATCTGGAAGAGACAAACCTGTCCGCTCAAATTTCGGCACAGTACCGACTTCTTAACTTACTATACGTCGAAGCCACCAAAGAAGAAAAATTACAATTCACTACCCTATTTGCCCGCATCGCCTTCGCGGGACACAAATACAACCTCAGCAAGCAACTACAATTCTTTATTCATGAATTTCGCAAGCAGGCACAGACCTTCGAATCCCGGCGGACAAGCCAACAAACAGACCCACTGGTATTATATAAACTGGGACTTCACGCACTGACGCTCAGTATATCTTCTATTTTTAAACAAGGGATTCCCGGTGCGCTCGCCGAGATTTTACCACCGGAAGGTTTTTATAAAACGGCACCCAGTTCGATCAAAGGAAACCAACCCTTCGCCCGGGTCGTAGCCGTGGCCATTGACCACAAGACGGAAACACTGACCGCACGGGACGAAGAATTTCCGGGATCAGAAATAAAAATCAAATATAATATTGCCGACCGAAACGAAAATTTCAACGCTGACATCGAAGCGCTGGAAAAAGTATTCGGTTTTCCGGTTATTCTGAATTTACTGGATATTGAAATAGACAAAGACGATGTTTACCGGCCCCGGGCCATCGTCATTGAACCGGATTATCTGGTGGATGTCAGTGCGATCTCCGAATGTTTTAAAGAAGGTACTACCCTGCCGGTTGCTTATTTATTAAAAAAGTTTTTACCGTTTGAAACGACCATTCCGTTGATGCTCGGAAATATTGCCAACTTCTTTCTGGACGAACTGATGACCAATCCGGAAGCCACTTTTAAAGAAACGTTTCCAAAAGTATTCCGCCTTAATCCGCTGGCCTTTACGCTGTTCTCCGACCGGGAAATCCGGGAGATTATGCAAAAATCCCAGAAGCATTTTCTAACGCTCAAGGAAATGTCGGTTAAAACTTTTTCAGAAAATGATATTCTGCCAGAGCATTGTTTACTGGAACCCAGTTTTTATTCGCAGCGCTACGGGATTCAGGGACGACTGGATGTTTTTTATCATCGAACTGAGAAAACCGGAGCGGAAAATTCCGCCATTATAGAATTGAAAAGTGGAAAGGCCTGGAAACCCAACCGTTGGGGGCTGAGCGAAAATCACTATGTACAAACCCTTCTTTATGACCTGCTGATTAAGTCCGTGTACGCGGAGCGACTGATCCCCACCAATTATATTTTATATTCCGGGGCCGAAGATAAACCGCTGCGTTTTGCGCCCGTTACCAAGACGAAACAGTACGAAGCGATCCACCTCCGAAATCAGTTGCTGACCATTGAATACCAGCTTTCCCAATTTCAAAAAAATCCGGACGCGAGAGATATTCTACAAAAAATTCATCCCGGTCGTTATCCGAAAGTAAAAGGATTTCTGGGACGCGACCTGGGAAAATTTGCGACGGTCTATCAGGAAATGAACGAACTCGAAAGCGACTACTTTCACGCTTTCATCAGTTTGATTGCCCGCGAACATCAGCTCGCCAAAACCGGAATTCAGGGAATTGATCATCTGAACGGACTGGCCAGTTTATGGTTGAATGGATTCAAAGAAAAGTCGGAACAGTTTGATATTATTTCCCATCTGCAAATAACAAAAATAAATACCCGTGCCGACGACCCGTTGATTCATTTTACCAAAACCGCAGAAAGTGGTGATCTGGCAAATTTCCGGAAAGGAGATATCGCCGTTTTGTATCCACACGAAGATGATGAAAATGGCGTGTTAAACCATCAAATTTTTAAGTGTACCATTGTCGAGATGACGAAGGGAGCAATTACCGTGCGATTGCGATCCAAACAATACAACGAATCACTTTTCGGTCAACACCAATTCTGGAATCTGGAACACGACCTGTTTGACAGCGGCTTTACGAGTATGTACCGGAGCATTTTTGAGTTTGTCCAGTTCAACCAGCAAAAGAAAAACTTACTGCTCACCACGGCGGCTCCCCGCAAACCGCAACCCTACGAAACACATTCGCTTCCGCGCCTGACCCGGGAGCAGGAAGATATTTTTAATCAGGCCATCAATGCGCCGGATTATTTCTTACTCTGGGGGCCTCCCGGTACGGGCAAGACCAGTATTATGCTGCAGCATTTTGTAAAATACATCATCAATGAAACGGATGAAAATGTATTGTTGTTGGCCTACACCAACCGGGCGGTGGACGAGATGTGTGAAGCGATCGAAGGTATTGATGCCTTGATGACCGAAGAATATATCCGGATCGGATCGTCCTATTCTACTTCCGAAAAATTTCGTGGGCAACTCCTTTCGGAAAAAACGAAAGCCCTGAGTAAACGTTCAGAATTGAAATCGTTAATTGACAGCCGCCGGATTTTTGTATCTACCGTCGCCTCCATTGTCAATAAACAGGATTTACTAAAGTTAAAAAACTTCCAGCGGGTGATCATCGACGAGGCTTCGCAAATTCTGGAACCCCTGCTGGTTGGCCTGTTACCAAAATTTGAGCAGTTTATTTTAATTGGTGATCACAAACAATTACCCGCCGTGGTAACTCAGGATTCGAAGGAGTCAGTTACTACCTCTGAGCTATTAAAAAACATAGGATTACATAATTTACGGGATTCTCTTTTTGAACGATTATTTAAGCAGTGTCAGGCCAATAAATGGGATTGGGCTTACGCCCAACTATCCCATCAGGGTCGGATGCACCAGGACTTAATGGCCTTTCCAAATAAAAGTTTTTACGGAGGTCTTTTAAATATTCTACCCGAAGAATTACTGGCGCACCACCAGCAAATTGCTCCGCTGCGATTTGCGCTACCGTACGAAAATACGGAACTGGAACAACAACTTTGTAATCGCCGTATGCTCTTTATTCCTACGCCTTCGGAAACGGGACCCCATTTTAAGGTGAATACTTTTGAAGCCGAAAAAATCGCTGAACTGGTAAGCAGTTTTCACCGGATTTACGAGGCCAATGGGGAAGAAATTTCTTTGGACAGTATCGGGATCATTACGCCTTATCGCGCCCAGATTGCCCAACTACAGCAAGTCCTGCAACGGTCAGCAATAGATTTGGATCTGCTCACGATAGATACGGTGGAAAGGTATCAGGGAGGTGCCCGCGACGTGATTCTTATTTCGCTGTGTGCCAACCAGATTAGTCAGCTGGCTTCCCTCGTTTCAGAATCGGGAGAAGGGGTGGACCGAAAATTAAACGTGGCACTGACCCGGGCCCGGAAACATCTGATTATTGTGGGTAATCCGGAAATTTTGCGGCAGAATAAAGTGTATAAAGAGTTGATTGAGTTTTGTGGTTGTTAGACGTATAAGTATTTAACATTCCTAAGGAACGCTGATGAGCATGCGTACCGATATCATCAGCGTCTCTCTTTTTAGTATCCTTCTCCGGGAAAAAACAATCCAATTAAAACCAGAATCCAGAATAAGATTCCGATGATAACCATCACAATTTGCCGGGTACTCAGCCCGTTGGTTTCTTCTGCCCGGTAATCTTCGGAATGCCGGATCGCATAGTTAAAAGCTTCAAAGGGCTGAATAAAAATTAAAAAAACCAATAAGGAAATCAACCCAAAAGGATCAGGTAATCTGGAGGCAAGATTGAGGATAAGAAATAAAACAGTTAATCCACCACTGGAATATTCTTTTTGATAACCGTTTGCTCTGGCAAAATCCAGTATTTTTTCAAATAAATAATAAACGAAAAATATCGCAAAAATAGCTCTGGCTGCGGGCATAATATCCAGATTTTCTTTTTCCTTAAAAAATTTCCAGGATTTATAAATCCACCAAAGCTCGTATAACCCAAAGGTGATTACACAAAAAACAATAAATTTGTTTAAACTGATTACAGGAACGCTGATATTACTGTGATCCGTATCAAAAGATATATCATCTAAAGGCTGGTTAAATTCCATTTCATTACTCATGCGTGGCGTGTTTTGATTTTTAGAGAAAGTCAAATATAAAAAATTTAAATCATGTAAGTAAATTTTCCAATTAAATTAACAAGTTATTTGTACCTTTATCTATTGAATATAAAATGACCATGCGCACTCCACTACTCCACCGGAAATCTATTCCTTTTTTCTACGATAAATCTCCTGCCGAATTTCAGAAAGACCGGTACGAACGGTACGATCCGATGGTCATCCGGCAGACGGCGCTCCACCTGGCGGACGATTTGTGGAAGCAATATCCGCTGCAGCCAATCCTTGATTTTGCGCAACCTTTTTTTCCCGACGCCCCCCGGACCATTTCGGAACTGGGCTGCAGTGTGGGCCGCTGGATTGCAACACTTTCGCAGCAATTTCCGGAAGCTGACTGTTGGGGGCTGGATTTTAGTTATCAGTTGCTGAAGCGGGCACAGGAATTTTGGATAGAAGAAAAAACGATTATGCTGGATAGTGCTTATCTGGGATTTCCGGGAATACAAACGCTTCGGGGCAAGTCCTTAAAAAATCTCCGGTTTGGACTGGCTAAAGCAGCCGATTTACCCTTCGAAGATAATTCGCAGGATTTGGTGATCCATAGTTTTTTACTGGACCGGGTAGCAGATCCGGCGGTGGCGTTAAAAGAACATTTCCGGGTTTTATCACCCGGTGGTATTTTGATTTTTGTGACTCCTCTGAATTTTCAGGAAGCAGACCTCTGGAAAAAATATTATCCGGCGATCAAAATACATCAGTTGC
>CAKZUV010000144.1 GCA_937921555.1 uncultured Saprospiraceae bacterium | reverse complement strand
TTAGAAGAAGCATCCATCATTGCAGATAATGCTTTGTTTTTTGACGGAACACAGTACGATGAAAATACCAACCCAACGGGCAATTATAGATTTGCAAATCGTATTTCCCCACATGGCGATTGCATCGATGTAGTAGGCGGTTTTGTTTTTGTCACCTGGTACAAAGGCGGATTTGACAATCGGAATTTGATGTTGTCCAGAAAAAATTTGGAAGACCCAAATGCCGACTGGGTAACGATAGAATTTCCGCATCAGCATATTGGTTGGCGAGGGAATCCCAATATTGGTGACTCTCATAATACGGCGGCAATCGGTGTTTGTACGATAGATGAGACAATTCATATCCTATATGATATGCACGCTTACACCAGCACTTCGTATCCGAATGATTTTTTTAATTATTCCGTCTCGGTTCCAAACGCGGCCTTCGTTCCTGATGCCGAATTTAATTTGAGTTTGTTTAATCCAAAACAAGATTTTCTCAGATCGGGACAGAATTATGAACGGATTACGTATCCTGCGCTGCACAGAGCAGACGACGGCAGCCTGGTGACGAGATACAGAAAAGGTGGCGCTGGCAATGGCGATATTTTTATGGCTTCCTACAATGGCAGTTCCTGGTCGAACAACTGGTTATACGCTGATGGCACCATTCCATTACCAGATAGATACAGTTTATATGGACAAGAGAAATTTTTATATGGAACGTTTTACTCCATTTTCTCAATCCGCTACGGTCAAAATGATAATTATACCAACAATAGTGGTCTTTATTTTGCGGCTACCGATGCTATTCCCGTTACGCAATCCAATCAATGGGTTGGGGTCAATGGCAATAGCCTGTCCATGCCTATTCAAAATGCAGATGCAGTTAAAATCGCAGAACCCTCTGATGATTACGGGACAACCGCTGCTCCCCGAACATCCTTTGACCCTGCTTTTACGGTTACCGAAAGTGGCGCAATTCATGTCGTTACCAGGGTAGATAATGCGAATGTCCATTATTATAGAGGGGCTGGGGAAACTGCCTTTTCCAGTAATGCAGGAGGAGCTATTCCCTTTCCACAAGTACGAGGTGATATTTTTAGTCACAATAATTATGTATTTATGGTGGAACTCTTAGGAGGAAAACCCGTCATCAAAGCAACACCAGAAGGAGAAAATAATTGGGAAATAATTTATGCTGCCTTTACCCAACCGACAAGTTTCAGACATTTTGACGCCGTGCTTGAGGAGGATAAACTCTATGTTTATTTAATGGAAAACACTCCCGGAGATGCTCGCCCTTTGCACCTCCAGGTGTTTAATCTTTCTGAAGGCATTATCAACAATCCAGAATTTATCACCATAGATATCGAGGCTGAAGATTACGACCAAGGTGGTCAAGGTGTCGCTTATAATGATACCTCTCCAGGAAACTCAGGCGGGGTATACAGAACAGACGATGTAGATATTGAAGCAAAGTCAACCGCTTCTAATGGTTATGCAGTAACACAGTTTGCGGGTAATGAATGGATGCAATATACTTTTCAGGTAGATTCTGCCGGAGTCTATAATTTTAACTTATTTGCGGCAAACCGGAACCGGGATGACTCAAATGTAGATGTGGAAATTAATGGCGTATTATATGAAAATTTCATATTGACCAGAACGTTTGACTGGGACGTTTTCCTCCCCTCTTCTATTCCGGATATAATGCTGAACGAAGGAGAAAATGTGGTTAAGATTACGCAAAATACGTCCTTATCCAGCCGCCCGGATAAATTAGAGTTCAAATCTGATATACAGTTAGTAAACACAAAAGAAACATTTAGTCAGGAGACGACCATTTATCCGAACCCCAGCGATGGCATTTTTAAAATAAAAACTACTGTTCAAAACCTAAAGTATGCCGTGATGTCTTTAGAAGGCAAAATCCTGCAACAAGGTCTATTAACTCAAAATGAAATCAATCTGTCCAACTACCCCAAAGGTGTTTATTTCCTTCAGTTAACTTCTGATAATAGAACGGCTGTAAAAAAATTGGTGGTTGAATAGTTAGGTCAGGGACCACCGAGGCAAGCCGTCGGGTATCGCTCAAAGCTAAACACAGTTAGAGCTTGTCCAAATTTTCATGATTGTGCGAAATTGAGAAAATTTTGTTTTGAATGAGGCATGAAGGAGTATACTCCTGAACCGCAGAGCGGACGTGTTGGCTGAGCGATGCCAGAGCATCGGCGAGGCTTTTTAACGAAATTCAGAATAAAATTTGCCAATTGTAGCCAATTAATGGAAGTTTAGACAAGCTCTTAATCGGTAAATGAGTTAATCAGTCCCGCTAACATGTTCATCCGAGGCAGCGCCTTGGAGAATTCTTATTGATTCACTGATTCACCGATTCACCGATTCACCAATTAACTGATAAAGTATCAAATTAAAAATAAATGAAACGGATACCCACGATACTACTCTCTTTAATCTTTGTGGTCACTGCGAGTGCTCAACAACTAATGGCGACTTTAGAAGAGGAATCCATCATTGCCGATAGTGCTTTATTCTTTGACGGAACACAATATGATGCCATTACCAATCCAGGTGGCAACTATAGATTCGGTCGTCGCATTTCGCCACATGGCGATTGTATCGACGTAGTGGGTGGATTTGTTTTTGTCACCTGGTACAAAGGTGGATTTGATAATCGGCATTTGATGTTATCCCGAAAAAATTTAAATGACCCAAATGCCGACTGGGTGACGATAGAATTTCCACATCAACACATCGGATTTCAAGGTAATCCAAATGTTGGTGACTCTCATAATACGGCGGCAATCGGTATCAGTACCATAGATGAGACGATTCATTTATTGTATGATATGCACGCTTATTCCAGCGATGCTTACCCAGATGATTATTTTAATTATTCGGTCTCTGTTCCAAACGCCGCCTTTGTGCCTGATGCCGAGTTTAATTTGAGTTTGTTTAATCCAAAACAAGATTTTCTCAAAGCTGGTCAGAATTATGAACGGGTTACTTATCCTTCGATTCATAGAGTAGGCGACGGTAGCTTAATGATGAGATTCAGAAGAGGTGGCGCAGGGAATGGCGATATTTGGATGGCTTCCTATAATGGGAGTGCTTGGTCGAATAATTGGCTCTATTCTGACGGTTCTATTCCATTACCAGATAGGTACAGTTTGTATGGTCAAGAGAAATTTTTGCATGGAACTTTCTACTCTTGTTTCTCTATCAGATATGCTCAAAATGACAACTACTTCTACAATAATGGTCTTTATTTTGCGGCTACTGATGGCATTCCAGTTACCCAATCCAATCAGTGGATAAATGCAAACGGTAGCAGTATCTCTATGCCTATTCAAGTAGCTGATGTAGTAAAAATCGCAGAACCAGCTGATGATTACGGTACAGCTGATGCGCCTAAAATATCTGGTGGCCCTGCTTTTACCGTTACCGAAAATGGTGCTATTCATATTACTACCCGAGTAGATGATACCAGTGTCCATTATTATAGAGGTCCCGGGGAAACTACTTTTTCCAGTAATTCAGATGGAGCTATTCCATTAGGTCGTATTTTTAATTTTAATAATTATGTTTTCGTGGTACAACTTTCAGGAGGCAAACCAATCATCAAAGCAACACCGGAAGGAGAAAATAATTGGGAAATAATTTATGCTGCCATTACCGACCCGACAACGTTTAAACACTTCAATGCCGTTCTGGAGGAGGATAAACTCTATGTTTATTTAATGGAAGACATCTCAGGAGATGCTTGCCCTTTACACCTCCAGGTATTTAATCTTTCTGAAGGCATTATTAATTATCCAACTTTTGTCAAGATTAGCCTCGAAGCAGAAGACTACGACGAAGGAGGTCAGGATGTCGCTTACAATGACACCTCTCCAGGAAACTCCGGCGGTGTCTACAGGACAGACGATGTAGATATTGAAGCCAAACCAACCGCTTCCAATGGTTATGCAGTAACGCATTTCAAGGGCAATGAATGGATGCAATATACTTTCCAGGTAGATTCGGCGGGCGTTTATACATTCAACCTGATAGCTGCCAATCAGAATCAGGATAGTTCAATTGTAGATGTGGAAATTAATGGCGTATTGTACGAAGATTTCATAGTGACCAGAACCTTTGACTGGAATGTTTTTCTGCCTTCTTCTATTCCAAACATAGTGCTGAACGAAGGAGAAAATGTGGTCAGAATTACCCAAAGAATGTCCTTGTCCAGTCGCCCGGATAAATTAGAATTCGTTTCCGATATACAATTAGTAAACACAGAAGAAACATTAATTCCAAAAACTATTATCTACCCAAACCCCGGCAGTGGTATTTTTACCATACAAACTACTGCTCAAAACCTGAAGTATGCGGTCATCTCTTTAGAAGGCAAAATGCTGCAACAAGGTATTTTAACTCAAAATAAAATCAATCTATCCAACTATCCCAAAGGTATTTATTTCCTTCAGTTATCTTCTGATAATGGAACGGCTGTAAAAAAATTGGTGGTTGAATAAATTTTAAACAATTTAATTTCAATAAATGAATTTTTTAAGAAATTTCAACCTATGGATGGTTCTTTTATTTCTACTGGCAATCTGTTCCTGTAAAAAACAAAAAGCAGTAAAGATTGAGGGTGAATTAAAAAAATGGCATCGAGTAACTTTAAATTTTCAAGGGCCCGAAACAAGCGAATTAGCGGCAGATAATCCATTCTTAAACTATCGTTTAGAAGTGATTTTTGAAAATAATGGCAAGCGTTATATCATTCCAGGATTTTATGCCGCAGATGGTAACGCCGCCGAAACGAGCAGCGAAAAAGGCAATATTTGGAAAGTACATTTTACACCCGATGCCATTGGAGAATGGACATTTACCACTTCTTTTAAAAAAGGAAATAATATTGCTGTGGCGGATGACGCCACCAGAGGAACCAGCGCAGCTTATATGGATGGTCAAAAAGGAAAGTTTATCATTCTTGAATCGGATAAAACAGGAATCGATAACCGGGCAAAAGGCAGATTACAATACGTTGGAGCGTCTTATCTGAAATTTGCAGGATCCAAAAAATATTTTATCAAGGTAGGAGTAGATGCCCCCGAAAACCTTTTGGCATTTAATGATTTTGATGTATCCACCAATGCTTTGGGTCTGCAAAAAGAATGGCAACCGCACGCCAAGGATTTCGAGGAAACTGCCAAGCCTTTTTTATGGAAAAAAACCAAAGGAAAAAACTTGTTAGGCGCAATTAATTATTTGGCAAGTGAGGAATTGAACGTCTTTTCTTTTTTAACTTTCAATGTAGATGGAGATGACCGGAATATTTTTCCTCATCTCCTAAAAGTACCAATCAAAGCATACGAAACTTATGCCAGTAACAAGAAAAATATAGAAGCCTGGGAAACCATGTTTCATAAAACCAGATTCGATGTTTCAAAATTAGCACAATGGGAACGTATCTTTGAATATGCGGAAACCAAAGGGATGTTCCTTCATTTCAAAACGCACGAAACGGAAACCGACCACCTCATGGATAAAGGAGTTTTTGGAGTGGAGAATAAATTATATTACAGAGAACTTATCGCAAGATTTGGACATCATTTATCCCTCAATTGGAATTTGGGAGAAGAGAACGATCAACCCATTTCAGAGGTAAAAAAAGCCGCCAATTATGTTTCCAATTTAGACGCTTACAATAGTCATTTGGTCATTCATACCTACCCCAATAAGGATGACAGATTTGCTGAGTTAATCGGTGACCAGTCACCACTGACGGGTGCGTCCCTGCAACTGGATCATCCCGAATTTGATGATGTGCATCCAAGAGTTTTAAAGTGGCGTAAAAAATCAAATGCTACCGGCAGAAAGTGGGCCTTGGCCGTTGACGAACCAGGTAAAGCCAAAATTGCTTTGCTCCCGGATGACGAAGATGCCGAGCATAATTTTGCCAGATCAAGAGCCTTATGGGGAACATTGATGGCAGGCGGCTATGGAGTAGAATGGTATTTTGGGTACGCTAGTCCTAATTCGGATTTGACCTGTCAGGATTTTAGAAGCAGAGATTTATTCTGGGACCAAAACAGATATGCGCTACACTTTTTCAACCAATATATCCCCTTCTGGGAAATGGAACCTAATGATGATTTAACTGCCGGTGATCATACTTATTGTTTGGCAAAAGAAGGAACTGTTTATGTCATTTACGCTGAAACAAATGCGGCAAAAGTCCAACTAAACTTAGGAGATTCTGAAAAACTTTTTGAAATAAAATGGTATGACCCAAGAAGCGGTGGAGATTTACAGCAAGGGTCTGTTTCCGCTGTAAAAGCAACCAATGGCCTGGTAAAACTAGGCGTACCGCCATCAGCATCACAAAAGGATTGGGTAATTTTAGTCAAAGAAAAAACACCATGAATAGATTTATTAAAATACTCGTTTTTCTATACTTGTTGATGGCTTCGCTCAGTTGCAAAACACAAATTTCAGAACGCCCGTTTATCTGGGTAAAACAAGAAGACAAAGCGGACATACTTCACAAAATAGAAACTCAACCCTGGGCAAAAACTTTTTATGCCTCGTTTAAAAATCGGCTTGACAACGACCTGGCACTTTATAAAAAATCACCAAAAAAATTCCTCGAAAAACTTCCATTCGATTGGGCAAACCAACAACCAGGAAAGGTTCCTCCTTTTAAAACATTCAATAATTTTACGGATGCAAATTTTCCGGAAAGATTTACGCTCAATAAATATTTGCAAATCGGAATAGATGCTGGCGTACTCTATTTTTTAACTGAAGAAAAAATTTATGCCCAATGTGCGTTGGACATTTTACATACTTTTAATGAAAGCATCACCCAACTCCAGCCCTCTGAAAAAAAAGGAAACGGAGGATGGATTTATCCAAATGACCATTTGAGAGAGGCGCGTGTCTTTGGTGCTCAAGTGCCGGTCATTTATGATTTTATTGCAACCTTCCTCAATGCCGGAAACCAACCTTTCGATTTAGGCAAAAATAACTTCACAAATTTTTCTGATGAAAAAGCACAAACTGTCTTTCTCACTTACGCAAAATTGGCAGCAGAACATGGACACACAGGTTCCAATTGGTCTGTTTTAGAATCCTTTAGCCTGGTGCAAAATGCGCTTGCTTTAAAAGACCCCAAACAAAGAGAAAAGTATTTAGATTTTTATTTAAAAAAAGGGACAGACACTCAGGATGCCTTACCCGATATTTCTAAAAAATATAAAGAAGAAGGAGATGTTTATCCCGAAACTTCACAATACTCTGTTGGGGTGGCCATCTTCTCTGCTCGCTTACTGCTGATGCTGGACAGGTATCAGTCAAATTTACAGTTAGGAAAAAAGCACTACAAAATTCCTTTTTCTTTAGACTGCTGGAATCGTGTCGTTTATCCAAATAATGAAATAATTAGATTTGGTGATGGAAAAAGAAAACTCGATGCACCCTATGTTTCTTATGACATGGCTTACCATTTGGGACAACAAAATAAGGTGACTCAACTGACCGAAAAATTTGGTCCATTGGTTTCTCAAAGCATTACAGAAGGAAAATACGATAGAGCTAAAGTTGGAGAACGGTCAGAGGATGTTACGGTTTATTACACGCCCATAAAACTCTTGTGGTTCAATACTACACAAGACTATACATTTGAAAAATCAGCGCTACCCCGTACGGATAAATTTCCGCATGCTGGTGTTTTTTTACAACGTAATTTAAGTCCTACCGAAAATCCCGATGACGGATTAATGTGTTTTGTGGGAGGTGCCCAGATGGTGCATGGTCATGCCAGCGGAATGGATATGGAATTATATGGCTTGGGAGAAGTACTGGGAGTCGATCACGGTCGAGGACAATACAGAACGGATTTGCACGAAAATTACTCTCGGTTATTTGCCGCACACAATACGGTGGTCGTCAATGGAGCTAGTCAGGGAGATGGCGGTTGGGTTAATTTAGGAATGAACTCAACGGAACTAATGACCATGGAACCGATGCCAACAAAAGAAGCACTTTCTCCAAATTATTCTTTTTCCCGAACTTCATTTATGGATGATAAAGGAGACAAAGCAGAAGCAACGCAGGAACGAACAATGGCACTCGTTCGCACTTCTCCGACGTCAGGTTTTTACGTTGATATTTTTCGTTCCAAATCAGCTTTACCCGATGAGTATCATGACTATTTGGAATACGAAATAAATAGATTCAGAATTTTATAAAATGATTAAGCACAAATTCTGTACGATAATTTAGGTATTTGTTCATTAAATTGAATTCGCCTAAAATCAAGTTCAGATTTATCGGTTTTTATCTTTGTTGGATACATTCCGAGGTTCAAACGAACAACGACTTTCAATCCAGTTTTTGTTTTAGTTTTGCCAATAAGTTCTTTGACAATGTTGTAATCAGTAAAGATGACTCCTTGCATAGCTTGGTGCATATGAGCAAATAAGCGATGTTCAATAGGATTCCATTTTGAAGCATAAGGTGGATAGTGACAAACTATGAAGTCAATTCCAGTCAATTGCGCAAGTTCTAACAACTGTTTTTTGAAGGCATGATGTCGATAACTGTTACCGCCACCAGCATCGCATAAAATCAGAACACTTTTGGCATCTGGATAATTATGAATACCGTAATTTTCCCACCACCAAAGTAAGTTATCTCCAATGAATGAGGCTGTTTCATGACTATTACCGATAGAAATATAGCCTCGATTAAGCTGAAGATCAAAAATGCCATGAGGTATCACTTTACCTTCACTTAAGTTTAAATAATCATGATCGTATACTTTTAAAGGGGCAGTGGTGTACAATTTGCCGTCACGATAAAGCGTCCCTAACACCTCTTTTTTCTTACAATCTATGCTAATTACAGGAGAATCTAGACTCATAATTGCAAGCAGATGAAAGATGATTTTGAATTGCGCGTCTCGTTCAGCAAATTCTCCGGTTGCCAAGTTCTTACTTAACTTTCGATATTTATAGCCTTGTTCTCTAAGTACTCGCTTGACAAATCCAGCACTTACTCTAATAGACTGCTCATTTGCTAAGCGTTCCGCTATTTCACGTGGCTTTAGATGTATCCAGAAAACATTTTCATCCGTTGGACTTCCAGCTTTGTGAAGCTCTATTAATTCAACTACTGCTTTATATTCTTGTGGATGACTCAACTCTTTTTTTTTCGACCTCCGCCAATCCGTCGTAATTTACCCTGAGGAATTTCATCTAATAGTGATTTATCAGCTAGTTCTGCTATGCCTTTACGAATTAAATAATCACTAATGCCAAATAATTTACGAACATAGGTTTTGCCTCCAACACCCAGCTTTAAGGCTTCTAATGCTACATAATGGCGCTTCTCTTTTTCATTCAATTGACTATAGTGATAACGCATTTTTGATTCAATTTCCTGATTATAACCTGTCATTTTTTTTGCCTCAAATTTAATTGAAAATTCTGAATCTATTTAAATCTTGTCCCTTAGGAACAAAGCCTTATGAGTGGGATCAGATTTGCTTTTATATTCCAGTGTGCAGCCTTATACTATAATTGCAAGGTAGGGAAATGTATTTTAATTACTAAATTTTTCAGATTAAAAAACAGCTTTTGCTAAATATATATTTTTATTAATAAAAAACTAAAACAAGAGCAGATGGCACAAAGATTTAAAAGGGCTAATCAGTGTTATCTGAATATCCTATCCCGAACCAGGTTTGAGAAGTGGTCCTGCGAGGTAAACTGCTCTTCAGCACAGGTGAAATATTTCTTACTCTCCCAGTCGCAGTCCCAGCCGGAGACCAAAGCTAAACGTCTCCAATCCACTTTTTTGATCTGCCAGGGTGGCATCGCTTGCCGGCAAATTCAGGCTGTCAGATAGTTCGTCCCATTCTGCGCCAAAATGCCGGCGAAATCGCAGCATAGGCGTGATGGTCAGCAAATCACTCAGTCCAATATCAACGCCCACGCCCAAACCGATTGACGGAACGAGCGTAGCATTACTTGGATCTTCGTTTCTCCCCTTAAAACTGGAGGTGGCGTAGCTCAGCCCCGGAGACAGCGCGACATAAAATCCTTTTTTTACAAAATTACCATCCTTGGAAAAGGTTGGACAATCACAATCTCCCGCTAAATCAAATAAGTAAAAATGGGTGTTGGCAAATAAACTGATTTGCTGATGGCTCAGGCTGGTGTTATTGTCAGACCAGTCCACCGAAAACCGCGCATAGTTTAATTCCGGAAAAAATTCTACCCGCGCATTTTTTAACCGAAACCAGCGGTCGATCCCAACCGCAAAGCCGGATTCAATCGGCGCAGCTCCTTCTAATCCGGAATCCTGAATCAGACTTTCCCAGTTGGCAGCCGAAAAGGTCTGGTAGCTGGCATTGATTCCGTACTGAGCGGAATTGGTATTTATGATCAAAAAAGAAAGGAAGAATATAACCAGCAATTGCTTCATGTTGGATGGATTTGGTGACTGATGGTGTAAAACTACTATTTCTAAACGTAATCAGTTAATTGTCTGGTATGAGTATTTGAGAAATCTCAGGGACGTAATTTTTTGCCGGTCAGCTGGTTGGTCGGTAGCAGGTTGGCTTCCCGCGAACGTAGAAATGCGTAAGAAGTGTGCTAACCAATCACCTGGGCAAACAGCCATAAGCGAATAGCTTTTTTTTAATACTTTTGCGCCATGAAAACCCGTACACTCAAAAAAGATAAAGTTAACGTGATTACCCTCGGTTGTTCCAAAAATTTAGTGGACTCCGAAAACCTCATTACCCAATTGCGCGGTAACGATTATCAGGTGGTACACGACAGCAACGAGGAAGATGCCAATGTCATCATCGTCAACACCTGTGGCTTTATTGATCTGGCCAAGGAAGAATCGGTCAATACTATTTTGCAATATGCCGATTTGAAGACGAAGGGTGACATTGACAAGCTTTATGTAACGGGTTGTTTATCACAGCGTTATAAAGACAAACTGGAAGAAGATATTCCGGAGGTCGATGCCTTTTTTGGTACGCTGGAACTACCCGGTCTGCTCGCCAAACTCAACGCAGATTATAAACACGAACTGATCGGTGAACGGATTACCACCACGCCACAACATTATGCGTACCTGAAAATTTCGGAAGGTTGTAACCGGACTTGTTCTTTTTGTGCCATTCCGCTGATGCGCGGAAAACATGTTTCTCAACCAATTGAGGCGCTCGTAAAGCAGGCTGAAAATCTCGTCCGAACCGGCGTAAAAGAGATCATGCTGATTGCACAGGAACTTACGTATTACGGATTGGATTTATATAAAAAAAGAGCATTGACCGATTTGTTGCGGGCCTTATCCGACGTCAAAGGACTCGAATGGATTCGGTTGCACTATGCTTATCCAAGTAAATTTCCGGAGGATATTTTTGAGGTGATGGCCGAGCGGAAAAATATCTGCAATTATTTAGATATTCCGTTACAGCACGCCTCGGATACGGTGCTGGAAAGAATGCGCCGTCAGATTACCCGTCAGGAAATGGTGGATTTGTTGGCCGTGGCGCGAAAGCAAGTACCAGGGATCGGAATCCGGACGACTTTTCTGGTTGGTTTTCCCGGAGAGACGGAAGAAGAATTTCAGGAACTTTGTGATTTTGTACAGGAAATGCAATTTGAAAGAGTGGGCGTTTTTCAGTATTCCCACGAAGAAAATACTTCGGCGCATGATCTGCCGGATGACGTCCCCGCGGAGGTGAAAGCAGAACGGGCCAACCGCCTGATGGAGATTCAACAATATATTTCTTTAGAAAAAAATCAGGCAAAAATCGGTCAGACCATGCCCGTACTTTTTGACCGGAAAGAAGGCGAATATTTTGTCGGAAGAACTGAATATGACAGCGTAGAAGTAGACAACGAAGTGCTGGTCGCAGCCGCCGATAATTATGTCAGAATCGGAGATTTTGCGATGATAAAAATAACGGATGCTACAGAGTATGATTTGTTCGGAGCAGTGGTGAGGGGTTGATTTTTTTGATTTGTGGATTTTTAGATGTGTGAATTTGTAGATGTGCGGATTTTCTGATGTGCGGATGTGTGGATTTTTCGATTTGTTTTTTATGATCATTAGGGCTAACATCTCAAAAGTTTCTCTCCGGGTCTTGGGTCAAGTTTTGAGATTCTATAAATAAAAATCCTTAAAAGAAAACCCAATAAAAGCAATTAAACGATTAAACACATCAACGATTCAACAAATAAAACCATGATCACCAAACACGTCCCCAAACTACCTTTTTTTACCGCCGGCGACGAGACCCATTTAACCGAAGTATTACATCCGGCGAATGATCTGGTGGATTTGCCGTATAGCATCGCCTATGCGACCATTGCCCCCGGAAAAGCATCGTTGCCACATACGTTGAGTGGTTCAGAAACCTATATTTTTACCGCCGGGCAAGGATTGATTACTGTAAACGAAGATACCCAGCAAGTAGGACCAGGCGTTGTTGTTTTTGTTCCGGAACATGCACGGCAATACGTTGAAAATCAGGGAAATACGGACCTTTGTTTCTACTGTTTGGTTGCACCTGCCTGGTCGGAAGAATCGGAAGCAGTGGGGTGATGGGGGGGTATTTGTTGAATCGTTGAGTTTACTCTAAAAACCATAAAAACGAAAATCTTGAAACGCGTTTTTTAAAATCATCAGTATACTATCTTCACGATAAAAGATATACACGCTAAAGATATACACGCTCGCTCAGCGTTTTCTATGGTTAAGTCAAGGATATGTGCATATTTTTTTCATACATAACTTGATTTCTGACGACGGCAAAAATACGGAGTATAATTTTATTTCTCATAGCATTAATAACGCTGAGATGTTTTTTACCCTGTTGAATTTTGAGACGATAATAAAAGCCTAGTTCTGATGTATTACTATTAACCAAAGCGAGCGCGCCCATGGTTAGGAGCGACTTTATTCTTTTGTTACCTCTTTTTGTTATTCTGGCGTTACGGTTCTTTTTACCTGACTGAAAATGTTTAGGAGTAACCCCGGCGTACCTGGCAAACTGTTTTGCCTGATGGGGTTTAAAGTCATCAAATCCTGAGGTTGCGATGATTATCTCGGTTGCGATGACTGGTCCTGCACCTGGAACGGAAGTGATGAGTTTAAAAAGTTGCTTGAGGTGAGCTTCAGATTTAATAAGATCCTGAATTTGTTGTTCAATATTTTTAAGTAAAACTTTTAAAGCATCGGTTGCTTCCTTTTGATTGCTTGCTAACAATTGGCTAACATCTGCGGAGTCAAAACGCTTGCTTTCATTGAGGGGAACTTCGAGTTTGTTGATAGCATCCTGGGTTCTTGCTCGCTGTCTTTCCAGGGCTTGTAATTTGGTAATGGTGTGTTCTTTAGGTGTCCATAGCTGAAGTTTGTCTGAATATCGGATACCATATTCAGCGAGTCTACGAGCGTCAATTTGATCGGTTTTTTCGTCAAATTTTTGCGTTCCACCTAAAAGGTTGCTGACTTTGTTGGCGTGAACTAAAGATAAGGAGCCGCCTTTACTCAGATAAGCATTCACCAAGTGATTGACATAGATGCCGGTATGTTCGATAACCATGATGACCTCAGACAAAGAAGTGTTTGACTGAGCAATATCTTGCTGTTCGGCAAGCTTGGATAAGAAGGTAAATATAGCCTCTGGGTTGTTGTCAACTTCGCCTTCCCACAAGATGGTGTATTCTGGATTTTTGAGACAGAAATGGAACCAGTCTTTACTCATGTCAATGCCGATAATAAAATTAAAATGCATAATTTTGTGTTTTAGAATTACGGAATAAATGTGGTTAACGACCAGTAAAACTTTAGCCAACTTACTGACCTTTAATGAGCCTTAAATCTCTTGTTTTCTATTTAAGTCTGAACAGCTAAAGTAAAATCATCGAAGGATTCAAACGCTGAATGGGTCTTGAGCCCTGTCTCTCTGCATAATGCGCCTTCGATGTATACTGCGGAGTTATCCACATTTTTCTGTTAAGTTAACAAAAGAAAAAAGAAGCAAAAAAGAAAAGTTATACATGATGGTTATGATAATATTTAATAAATATTATAAATACAAACCTAAAGGCCCTCTGCGCCTTTGCGCGAAAAACACCTTCAGAGCAAGCTCAACAAATAAACAGTTAAACAAATAAACGATTAAACAAACAAAAAAAAACAACGCACCAACCAATCATGCGCATCCTCCAACTCTGCAAAAAGTTTCCCTATCCCATCAAAGACGGAGAAGTAATCGCCATTACTAATTTAGCCAAAGCCTATAAAAAGCTCGGAGTCGAAGTACATTTATTATGTATCAATACGCCCAAACATTTTTTCAATAAAGAAAATTTACCGGAAAGTTTTGATTTTTATAAAACGATTCAGTCTGTGTCCGTCGATACCAGTCTCAAACCCCATCGTGCCTTTTTGAATCTTTTCTCCGCGAAATCTTATCATATTGATCGTTTTGTGGATGAAAAATTTTCTAATAAAATAAAAGAAACGCTCGAAAAAGTAAACCCGGAAATCGTTCAGTTGGAAACCCTGTTTTTAGCACCCTACGTAGATTTAATCCGGCGGCATTCCAGTGCTAAGGTCGTCATGCGAGCGCACAACGTGGAACACGAAATTTGGTCCAGAATCACCCAGAACACCCCGTCTTTCCTAAAAAAGAAATATCTGGCTTACCTCACCGGAAAACTAAAAAGATTCGAAGTAGAAAAACTCAACGGTTATGATCTCCTCGTTCCAATCACCAAAAGAGATTTGCATACTTTTCAGCAACTTGGCTTTTCCGGTAACCATCAGGTCATTCCCATTGGTATCAATCATCAGGAGTACCAGCCCGCTCCGCTGCCAGCAGATCAGTCGCTTTCCGTTTCCTTTATTGGTTCGCTGGACTGGATTCCCAATCTTGAAGGAATGGACTGGTTTGTAAAAAAGGTCTGGCCGGCAGTCCGAACGGAATTCCCAGATCTGACGCTCCATCTAGCCGGACGAAACACCCCGGAGCATCTGCAAAAACTGGTATCTCAAAATATTATCGTTCACGGAGAAGTACCTGACGCCAGGGATTTTATCAATCAACATCCGGTCATGATCGTTCCATTGCTCAGCGGTAGCGGTATGCGCGTAAAAATTCTGGAAGGAATGGCTCTGGGAAGAGTAGTGATCACCACCCGGATTGGTCTGGAAGGCATCGAGGCAAGTCACCAAAAAGAAGTATTAATCGCTGATACCGCCGAAGAATGGTTTGAGTGTCTGGCGTTTTGTCAGAAAAATAAACAGACACTTTTCCGTATCGGCCAGGCCGCCAGATCACTTATCCGGAAAGACTACGACAACCTGGAAATCGGTCAGCGGCTTTTGTCCCGATTCCAGTGATTGTATGCTTATTCTTACGACTTTTTCAGCTATAAAACTATAAAAACAGATAATTTTTTTTCCGATATAAATTATAAAAATAGGTGTTAGTGCCAATTTTTCTTCTAATAAATGCTGATTTTACCTTAAAATCTTCTTTTCTTGGCTCAAAATACCTATGAAAATGCCTTAAACGGAAGATAGGTATGAATGTTAACTTTTTGTTGCTATTTAGAAAATGTCTAAATAAAATATAGTGCTAAATATATATTGGTAATAATGGTTGTGAATTGTATTTTTGCGCTGACATAAAAATGACAATGGATTGAATATATTTTCTTATGCGTTCCAGATGTCAAAAAAGACTCAGAGATATGATTAGAAATACGACAACCTCAAGGATGAAACACTTATTTTCCCTCCTCTTCGTTTTATTTGCTTTTTCTCTTTCCGCTCAAAGGGATAATTTTGATGCAGGTAAAGCCCTTTTCCGAAATAACTGTGCTTCCTGTCATAATAAATCTATGAAGGATGATATGACGGGTCCGGCATTGGGTGGAGTGGAAGAAAGATGGGAAAGCGAGGAATTACTTTATGCCTGGATTCGAAATTCTACCGCGGTAATCGCTACGGGTGATGCTTACGCAGTAGGTCTTTACAACGAATGGAACAAATCGGTAATGACTGCCTTCCCAAATCTGACGGATGACGAAATTGCTTCCCTATTAGGTTATATCGATGCGGTTTATACTGGTAATGTTCCCGGAGGAGCAGTTGTTGCGGCTGATACGGCAGTTGGTGGTGCAGACGCCGAAGAATCAGGTCTCAGTACCCCTTTCTTTATTGTATTGTTTTTAATACTTGGAATTTTAGCCGTAGCACTGGCGCGTATTATTTCTAATCTGAACCGGATGGCCCAAATCAAAGAAGGAGCCGCACCGGGACAGGTTGCTACTATTAAAGATATACTCACCAGCCGTGGTGTGATTGGATTTATCATTTTCGCTGCGGTGATCATTGGTGGATTTACAACCGTTAATAATGCCATCAGCCTTGGACGTCAGCAAGGCTACGCACCGGACCAGCCGATTAAATTCTCCCACGCCTTACACGCAGGACAGCAGCAAATCAATTGTCAGTACTGCCACGATGGTGCCCGCCGTAGCAAGCACTCGGTGATTCCCGCTACCAATACTTGTATGAATTGTCACAAGGCAATTAAAAAAGGTAGTGAATACGGAACCGCTGAGCTGTCAAAAATTTACGCTTCTATTGGTTA
>CAKZUV010000143.1 GCA_937921555.1 uncultured Saprospiraceae bacterium | reverse complement strand
AAAACAGAAAAATTGAGACACATTTAATAAAAATAATATTCATATTTGATTTACGATAAAAGATTTACACGTTAAAGAATCTCTGCGTTCTCTGCTCCTCTGCGCGAAAATCACTTTTTAGAGCAGGCTCAACGATTCAACAAATCAACAAATCAACACCACCAACAATTCCATCACTCCACCTTCAGCACCGCATCATCCGCCTCCACGATCGTCTTTTCCGTCAGATAAACCCCCGTCACCTGACCGGCCCGTGGCGAAGTAATCGTACTTTCCATCTTCATCGCTTCTACGATAAACAACGGCGTATTAACCTTTACAAAGTCTCCTTTTTTAACCAGAATTTTAGATAAATTTCCTTGCAGCGAAGCACCAATATGTCGTTCGTGCTCCACCTTTTTATGCGCAGCAACCAGCGATTTTACGGATTCATCTTTCAAAACAATCGAACGTGTCTGACCATTCAATTTAAATAAAACAATCCGCATTCCCGTTTCGTCCGGTTCACTCATATTGAGGAGTTGTACCAGGATTCTTTTCCCTTTATCAATTTCAATTAAAATCTCTTCGTTGGGTTTCAAACCGTAGAAAAAGGCTTCCGTCGGAATCGTTCGTACTGTACCAAAATCCTCGTAATGTTGCTGATACTGCGTAAACACCGCCGGATAAAGCTGGTAAGAAAGGAAATCTTTAAAATCTACAAACCGTCCGAATTTTCGTTTAAATGCCTTAAATTCTTTGTCCATATTAATGGGCTCCAAATGTGCATTGGGTTTGTTTTTATAAGGCTTTTCATCTTTTAAAATCAACGCCTGCAGTTTTTTCGGAAAACCACCTTTAGCCTGTCCGAGGTCTCCCCGCATCAGATTTTTTATACTATCCGGAAAAGAAAGAGACGCGCCCCGTTCCAGGATATCTTCTTTCGTCAGACCGTTGGCCGTCATAAACATCGCCATGTCTCCCACCACTTTGGAAGAAGGGGTGACCTTGACAATCCCGCCGAGCAGGTCGTTGACAATCTGATAATTTTCCTTGATGGTTTCAAATTGATTCTCGAGGCCGAGTCCGCGTGCCTGAGGCCGGAGATTGGAGTATTGTCCCCCCGGAATTTCGTGCGCGTAAACTTCGGCTGTTCCGGCTTTGAGTTCGGTTTCAAAAGGATAATAATATTCCCGTGTCGCTTCCCAGTAATTGGAATATTCGTTGAGCGAAGGCAGATCAATCGGATTCGATCGCTTGTTGTTTTCTAACATTGCCACAACAGAATTAAAATTAGGTTGTGAAGTAAGTCCGGACATCGAACTCAAGGCCACATCAATTACGTCCACCCCGGCTTCTACGGCCCGCAGATACGTGGCCGACTGAATCGAAGAAGTATCGTGCGTGTGTAAATGCAATGGTAAGTTGGTTTCCGATTTCAACGCTTTGATTAGCAGGGTAGCGGCATCGGGTTTGAGTAGTCCTGCCATGTCTTTGATCCCGATGATATGTGCTCCGGCTTTTTCCAGTTGTTTGGCTAAGGTGATATAATATTTTAAATCAAATTTCTTATTCCGGGGATTCATCACATCATCCGTGTAGCAGATACACGCTTCGGCAATTGAGTTGGTTCGCTTACGTACCGCTTTGATGCTGGTTTCCATTCCTTTTACCCAATTGAGCGAATCAAAAATCCTGAAAACATCAATACCCGTTTCTGCACTCGTCTCAATAAATTGTTCAATCAAATTGTCTGGATACGCTTTATAACCCACTCCGTTTGATCCGCGCAAGAGCATTTGCAACAGCACATTCGGCATGGCCTCGCGCAACATTTCCAGTCGTTTCCACGGACACTCTTTTAAAAATCGTAGCGAAACATCAAACGTCGCACCACCCCAAACTTCCATGGAGAAAAGATCGGCTCCGTGTTTTCGTGCGTAGCTTTCCGCCACGTTCATCATATCCAGCGAGCGGACTCGGGTCGCCAGCAACGATTGGTGCGCATCCCGGAAGGTAGTATCTGTATAGTGAATCTTTTTTTCTTTTTTCAGCCATTCGGCAAATTTTTCCGGACCAAGTTTATCCAGTTTTTGTTTGGTACCTGCTGGAATTTTTTCCATCGGATCAAAAGCAGGAACGATTGGATCACGGAATCGTTTGTTAGGATCGACATATTTTACATCTTTGTGGCCATTGACAATTACATTCGCCAGATAGCGCAAAGTCTTGGTTCCCCGATCCCGGAAACGAGGCGGTACCAGTAATTTTGGATGGTCTTTAATAAAGGAAACTGTCGCCTCTCCGTTTTTGAAAGTATCGTTTTCCAGCAGATTAATTAAAAAACCAATATTCGTTTTTACCCCACGTACCCGAAACTCGGTCAACGCCCGGCGCAATCTTTCGGCGGCACCTTGTTGCGTTCGTCCCCAGGCGGTTACTTTGACCAGCAAACTGTCAAAAAACGGAGAAATTACCGATCCCTGATAGGCACTGCCCGCGTCCAGCCGGATCCCGAATCCACCCGCACTCCGGTAGGCAATCACGGTACCATAATCCGGTTTAAAACCCTGCGAAGGATCTTCGGTAGTAACCCGGCACTGAATCGCAAAACCTTCACAGGTGACATCTTCCTGGCTACGGATAAAAATGGTTTTATGCGATAATTCGTAGCCCATCGCAATCAGAATCTGACTACGGACAATATCAATTCCCGTTACCTCTTCGGTAATCGTATGCTCCACCTGAATCCGCGGATTGACCTCAATGAAATAAATATTTTCGTTTTTATCGACTAAAAATTCGACTGTTCCCGCGTGCGTGTAACCGACGTGTCGGGTGATGCGGAGCGCATATTCGTAGAGCGCATCTTTTGTTTTCTGAGCGAGGCCAAGCGCGGGAGCTACTTCCACTACTTTTTGAAATCGTCGTTGTACCGAGCAATCCCGTTCAAAAAGATGAACAATATTACCATATTTATCACCCAGAATCTGAACTTCAATATGCTTGGGATTCTCAATATATTTTTCTAAAAATATCGTACCGTTGCCAAAAGCCGTCAGTGCTTCCCCGCTCGCTTCCTTGGCTTCGAGGAGCAATTCTTCTTCCGTTCGGACGACCCGCATTCCGCGACCACCACCACCATCGACGGCTTTGACCATGACCGGAAAACCAATTCGTTTAGCTTCCGACATAATGATTTTATCATTTGTTAAATTCTTGTTGCTATCCTCAATAATCGGAACTTTAGCCGCTTTTGCAATTTTTTTGGCAGCTACTTTGTCGCCAAGTCGTTCCATTACTTCCGCTTCTGGTCCGATAAAAATGATACCTTCCGCTTTACATTTTCGGGCAAAGTGAACGTTTTCTGACAAGAAACCATAACCTGGATGAATGGCTTCCACGCCGTTTTCCTTGGCGACTTTGATAATCTCGTCAATGTTCAGATATGGTTTGAGCGGTTCGTCGTTGGGACCAACCTGGTACGCCTCGTCCGCTTTATAACGGTGCAGAGAATATCGGTCTTCGTAAGTATAAATAGCAACCGTGGTCAGCTTGAGTTCAGACGCAGCCCGCAGGACCCGAATAGCAATTTCGCCCCGGTTGGCGACCATAATTTTTTTAAAACGTTTGTGCTGGTATTTCATAAAGTTTTGTTTTGTTTACAGCGTTTCTCTATGGTACGAAATCTTGTACCATAGAGTGCAGGAATCAGATAGGAATAATTTGGTAGGGAAGAATCAGACAGGTGTGTCCGGTCAGCGGCTAAGATAAATATTTATTTTCAAAAAGAAAGCGCCCTCCCCAATAAATAGAGAGAACGCTTTTTTATTTAGTACTAAGATGTAGTTTACCGATGCTATCTTACCAATACCATCTTGCGGGTAGCGGTTGTGGTGGTAGATAAACAATTGCTCAAAAGTAATGCTGTTACCACAAATATCCGTTATGTAATAAGTACGGGAAAGAGCCGGTCTGTTTCGGGTGTATCAAGACAGAAATTCAACACGGATGGGACGGTGACATGTTTACCTCCTTTTTTTTAATAAGCCCGCTCATTCCGTCCTTCCATAAAGTTAATAAACGATCGGTTCGCAATTCGGTTACCGCCCGGCGTAGGGTAGCGCCCTGAAAAATACCAGTCCCCATTATTGTCCGGACAAGCTTCGTGCAAGCCTTCAATCGTCTGGTAAATTACCTCCACTTTCGGCTTGGTTCCTTCCGGCGTTACAATCTCCGCAATCTTTTTAGATACCTCTTCGTATTCAAACGTATCGTACAATTCGATTACTTCGTTAACGACCTGATTAATGGGCACTTCCTCCGATGCTTTGCAGCGTTTGTAGGTCTCTTCGAGCAAATGCTCCTGATCTGTTTCTTTCAGCAAAGCGAGCAATGCCCGGAAGGCCACAAAATTCCACATCTTCGACATATCAATCCCGTAACAATCCGGGTACCTGATCTGCGGTGCAGAAGAAACAATGATTATTTTTTTGGGACGTAACCGCGAGACAATTTTAATGATACTATCCCTCAGCGTCGTTCCCCGTACAATCGAATCATCTACCAGCACCACGCTGTCTTTTTCATTGCGTACAATGCCGTAGGTCACATCGTATACGTGTGCCACCAGGTCTCCCCGTGACGCATCATCCGCAATAAACGTCCGCATCTTTGCGTCTTTCACCACCAGCGTTTCTACTCTCGGGCGACGGGCCAGTATTTTTTCCAGCCGGCGGGGTTTTAGTTTTCTGCCCAGTTTGATGATTTTTTCCTGCTTCAGTTCGTTGAGCCGATCGTTGACGCCATCAATCAACCCGATAAATGAAGGTTCGGAAGTATTGGGAATGTACGAAAAGACGGTGCGCATAAAATGTTTACCAATCGAGTTCAGAACGGGCATGGCCAGTTGCTGACCCAGTTTTTTTCTTTCCAGATAAATATCCCGGTCATTCCCCCTGGAGAAATAAATGCGCTCAAACGAACACGCTTTTCGTTCCTGGGGTTTGGTAAAAGCTTTTTCCGTAATTTTTCCATTCCGTTTGATAATGAGCGCGTGACCCCGTTTAAGTTCGTGTACCCGGTTGATATGTACATTGAAGGCCGTCTGAATAGCAGGCCGTTCGCTGGCTACTACGATGACCTCATCGTCCTGATAATAAAAGGCAGGACGAATACCGTTGGGGTCGCGCATCACAAATGCGTCACCGTGGCCGATCATACCCGCCATTACGTATCCACCATCAAATTTTTTGCTGGCCCGTCTTAAAATCCTTTGTACATCCAGATGAGTAAAAATCTTTTCGTTCAGTTTGGCAATCGATGGGTTATCTGGCTTGTACCAGTCGTGCAGCCGCTGTACTTCGTCGTCCAGAAAATGACCGATTTTTTCCAGCACTGTGACCGTATCTGACATCTCTTTGGGATATTGCCCCAGCTCGACCAGTTCGTCGAATAAGTCCACCACGTTGGTCATATTAAAATTACCGGCCAGGACGAGATTCCGGCTGATCCAGTTATTTTGTCGCAAAAACGGGTGACAGGTTTCGATGGTATTGGCACCGTGGGTACCGTAGCGGAGGTGTCCCAGGAGCAGTTCTCCGGTGTAAGGCTTATTTTTTTTCAGCCACTTTACATCGTTCATTTGTTTGGTCGTCAAACCTTCAAATGGCGCGTAGATATCCGCAAAAAGGCCATCCAGATATTGAGGCGTATTGTTTCTTTTCCGGCTGATATAGCGTGTTCCAGGATCGACATCCAATTTAATTGTGGCAATGCCTGCACCATCCTGACCCCGGTTACGCATCTTCTTCATAAGCAGTTGCAGCTTATTGAGTCCGTAAAGCGGTGTTCCGTATTTTTTTTGGTAATATTTAAGCGGTTTTAATAGCCGGATCAGGGTAACACCACATTCATGTTTGATTACGTCGCTCATTGGATTGGTAGTAAAATGGTCTTAAAAAGGGACAAAGATACAGCTAAAATCGCGGTGTACAAGGCAAATGGTTTTTTAAAAAATGGTTTTTATTAAGTATTTTTTTTTCGTATTTTTCCATCCCTGCTTATTTTTGATCTTAAACAGGTTTTTAAATAGCTTCAAGAAGAACAGATCAGAAAAAGCGGATGGAGAATATATTATTTCTTCATTTTGGTTAGCACTTTTGAATACTTACTTTCTTTGTTCTATTTCTGCGATAGAAGAGAGCAAATAGCCAAAAGCAAATAGCCAAAAGCAAAATTTTTAATTATGGCATTTATCAGAGTATTCAAAACACCAAAGCACAACAAATTCGATTACAATCCAATGTACTGGAATCCCGAAAAAGAGGACCTTCAGGAACGACTGGAAAGTGTAGAAAAAGGCAAAACGGGAGATCCCGAGGCAATGAAAGCCCGGATTGGACGGGGACTCCGTCACCGTACGGCGGGTATCAGTTCCGAGACACGTGGTTTCCGGACCCGTCAGGTACAAAAATCAAACAAAACCCTGGTCATCGTTTTAGTAGCTCTCATGCTCGGTGCACTGCTGTTGCTGTTTTATCTTGCACCCATTATTCAGCGTGCAACGGAGACGACGATCTAAAAGATAAGCGCAAAAGCAAATTCAAAATCAAGTGCAAAATACAGCCAAATAAAAGGAAAAGGTCGTCGATTCATTCAACCCTGCATCAAAACTTCAATAACTCAAAACTCAATAACTCAAAACATACTATGGGGGACATTATCAGCCTGCTGCCCGATTCTATCGCTAATCAAATCGCCGCCGGTGAAGTGATTCAGCGGCCTGCTTCGGTGATCAAAGAGCTTATGGAAAATTCCATCGATGCGGGCAGTACGTCGATTAAACTGATTATAAAAGATGCCGGCAAGACTTTATTGCAGGTCATTGATGATGGTTGTGGAATGTCGGATCAGGACGCCAGAATGTGTTTTGAACGGCACGCTACTTCCAAAATAAAAAAAGCCAAAGATCTTTTTGAAATCCGGACGATGGGCTTTCGCGGAGAGGCAATGGCTTCTATTGCGGCCATCGCACAGGTAGAAATGCGTACCCGGCGGCAAACGGATGAACTGGGCGTGAAAATTATCCTCGAAGGATCGGAGGTGAAATCGCAGGAGCCTTGTCAGTGTATGGTCGGAACGAGTATTTCGGTAAAAAATCTTTTTTATAATGTTCCCGCCCGCCGGAATTTTCTGAAATCAGATACCGTCGAAATGCGGCACATCGTAGACGAATTCCAGCGGATTGCCCTGGCACATCCCGACTTGTTCTTTTCTTTACACCATAATAATAGCGAAGTATTTCATCTGCCGGCGGGAAATCTGCGTCAGCGGATCGTGGGTATGTTTGGTAGTAATACCAATAAAAAATTAGTACCGATTTCGGAAAATACCGATGCACTCAATATGGAAGGCTACGTAGGTAAACCTTCTTTTGCCAAAAAAACGAGAGGAGAGCAGTTCTTTTTTGTCAATCAGCGCTACATCAAAAGTGGTTACCTCAACCACGCCATCATGACGGCCTACGAGGATTTGTTACCCAAAGATACTTTTCCGCTGTACGTTATCTTTCTGGAAATAGATCCGGCCCGGATTGATATCAACGTCCATCCAACCAAACAGGAAATTAAATTTGACGACGAACGACTGGTGTATAATTATCTCAAAGTAGCCGTCCGGCACGCACTTGGTCAGTACAGTATTACCCCGACCCTGGATTTTGAACAGGAGACGAGCATGAACGTACTGCCCGTGATGAATCCGAAAAAAACGGATCAGCCAGTGGAGCGGGAGCGCAGATTTGAAAGCCGTAGTTCGGCTGCTAATCTTACGGGAAAAAACAATACGGGGACCAGTCCGGGTTCTCCTTCCAAACTGGAATCTTCAAATTTACGCAACTGGCAAAAGCTCTACGAAGGACTCGATGAACTGGAGGAAGGCAGTTCGGATGGAACTCCGCAATCGGTCACCATTGAGAGTGCCGCCGGCCAGAATCCCGAACTGGGAAGCGATCAGGACCGGCCCCTGGCGGAATCGCGGATGCCTTATCAGATTCACGGTACTTATATTGTTTCACAGATCAAATCCGGATTTATACTGATTGATCAGCGAACCGCCCACAAGCGTATCCTCTACGAACGATACCTCAACGATTTACAAAATAATCAACAGGGCGTTCAACAAAAGTTATTTACCAAAACCATCTCCGTCGCTCCCGCCGATAAGCCGTTGCTGGATGAGATTTTACCTCAAATTCAGCAACTTGGGTTTGATATTGAAGACTTTGGTAATAATAGCTACGTGATTCATGGTATTCCCGCTGAACTGTCAAAGGGACTCGACGAGCAGCAACTGATCGAAGATCTTCTGGAACAATATAAAGCCAACCGGGATTTAAAAATGGATATCGCCGAAAATATTGCGCTTTCCCTGGCACGGGGCAGTGCCATCAGACGCGGACAAAACCTGACTTCCGAAGAAATGCGTGAACTCATCGATAAATTATTTGCCTGCCAGTCACCTTATAAAGGTCCCAACGGTGATCATTGTTTTGTCACCTACGAACTAGATGACCTCAAAAAACGTTTTACAAAGTAAAATTGTAACTATTCAGCCCAAAGGGCTGAGAATTAAAAAATAATATTTATTTTTTCGCATGCTTCCAAAAGAAATACAAGATTTAATCAAAACGTTGCCAGCCGAAAGCCAAGCGGTAGTGCAGGCGATAGCGTTGATATATGA
>CAKZUV010000142.1 GCA_937921555.1 uncultured Saprospiraceae bacterium | reverse complement strand
GCTGAAAAAACAGGGGCGTTTTTATCCTGGTTGGCAATGGCCCAGTTTTTTAAAAATGCCTGCATTTCGATGGCTGCCTGAATGATGCGGTGGGCGTGGTCTTTATTAGAGACAGGTAGGCCACCGGCACACATATAAGCATCACCGATGGTTTTGATTTTTTCCAGTTTATTTTTTTCGATGATGGCATCAAAAGCTTTAAAACAGTAATCGAGATCTGCCACCAGACTTTTGGGATCTTTTTTAGCGGCAATCTGACTGAAGCTTACAAAGTCCGAAAATAAAACGGTTACGTTGGGATGGCGTTTGGCTTCCGCTGAACCATTTTTTTTAAGCTCTTCGGCGATAGAATAGGGGAGAATATTCAGTAAGAGTTCTTCGGATTTTCTCTGCTCAATAACAATTAAATTATTTTTTTCTTCTAAAAGATCGTTGTATTTTTTGGTGATTCTCCAACGGTTGAAAATAATAAATGCGAAGAGACTCAGAATGATGGCGAGTGCGATAAAAAGATTCCGGACCATTGCCTGATCGCGAATCTCCACAGCCTGCTGGTCAAGTTCCATTTTTTGATGAAGAATTTCGAGTGAATCTACGATGGTGCGCATTTCGAGTGAATCTACGAGTCGTTTATTTTCGACCAGCTCCCGTTCCGAACGGAGTCGTCCCTGGTACATTCTTTCAAGCTCCCGTTCTCTTTCGTACAACGAATTATTCAACTGGGATTTAATCTGATTGAGCGAATCGTTTCGTCTATCCAGTTTTTGATTTTCCTGGAAAACAGCTTCCAGGTTCTGGCGGGTTCTTTTTAAATCTTCGATGGCTTTTTTTCTGGCTTCGGCTGCTTTTTTTGCTTTTTGTTCAGCCTCCCGGCGCTTTTTACCAAAAATTTGATCTTCCATCGCGGTCGCCGGATAAGCCGACAGAGAGGCCGGACCACTCCAGTTGAGTAGCAATAACAGCGCAACGAAGGAAAAAAATCGATATTTCAAGGCTAATAACAGGTTTTTTATTTATAACAGCTTCTACGTTAAAACCAGGTCAAAGTTTTATGAACGAGAAATCAATTTGTGAAGAACTTTCGGTGACAAAAATTTGTATTGTAGATAAATAATTATTTTTACTCAGTTTATTAACTTTGAGAACTTAATCAATTGACCGTATGCTACCCGATGCTTTTATATTAACGGATCCGGTGACGATTATTGCTGATAATGACCGGTATCAGTATCGGTTGACTTATTCTATTTTTGGTGAAATTCTCAAGATAGAAATGCCCTTCCTAAAACTACCTCCCAATGCGCAACGGCTAACCAAAGGTAAGGATACGGAAAATTATCTGTTAGCGTTGGAAAATCACAAAAATTTGTTGCGATTTCAGCTTCCGCTGGGTATTTCAGAATTTTGGAAGACGGACGAATTCTTTCATATCAGCCAATCAATTGACAAGCGGGAATCCGAATTGGGGGATAAACTTCCTGAAACTTTTTTACCCCTGGTTTCCGATCCCTGGCTGAAAGAGTTTTATTTGAAAATAAAGGAAGATATTGAACAAAAGGGAACCGGAGATTTTTGGCGCGGACTGGCTGGTTTAATGAGTCACGATGCCGCAACGCTGGAATCGTCTTTTCGTTATCTCCGTGCTTATTCGTGGCAGCTACCGGCCACCATTATCGGAGCCATCTGGCCTTTATTAAAAAGTCGTCCCGTGCTGCGGCATTTTTACGAAAACGCGCATTTATATCCTTCGGAAGACACCAAAAACTGGTTGCTGAAAGTATTACCCTCGGAGAAATCTACTTTTTTTCGGGGACTGATTTTGAAAGGACTGTCCGTCTACGTGGAGGATACCGTTTATCAGGCCCTGATCCTGCATTTTAATACGGAGAAAGAAATGGGGGAGGGCGAATCAGAAATATTAGTAGCCGCGTTGGGGCTTTACCAAACGGAAGAAGTATTATCCATTCTCTGGAAATTTCTTGTTAGTAAAAATTATTTTGCTGCCAAAGCTGCTCACAACGCACTAATCGCAAGAGGTATCAGCGAAGAAAAAATAGCTAAAAGACTTACTGCTATTTTCACAAATGATCAGTACAGTGACCGGACGAATTCGTTACTCAGCAGATTTCAGCAATTAGAAAATTCGGAACTTCTGTTGACTTCGGAACAGTTTTTAACAAGGGCCGCCTACGCGGTAAAAAAGAACCAGACCGTCCGTCCTCAAATCAATCTGGCCAGTTTACTGGACCGGACCTGGGATTTCAATACTTACAGAATGATTGTTGACTTTTTGTATAATCCTGATCCGATGGTCCGGCGACTGGGATTAGATCAGATCAGTGGTTTACTTATTCAATTTCCCAACCGAATCAAGGAGATTAACCAGGATACGATAAAAAGAATTTTTCATCTGACGAATGATGTTATCAAAGAGGTAAGCATCGAAGCAATCGAAACAATCCGGGTGTTGGTACCCCGTTATGGAAAAGCGTCCTGGATTGTGGGTTTGCTAAGCATCCGGAATCGATCAGAACTACTCATACATCTTCTGCCGGCGCTATTGGCCTTACATCGTAAAGGGTTTAAAAACCTGGCCGTCGTCCCTTTTTGTATTAGAAATCTCAAACATAAAACGGTTGACATCAAAAAAAACAGTATCCTGATTTTGCAATATTACCGGTTACCCGAAGTGGAAAATGGTTTGAACAATATACAAAATGATCCGGATCCCGTTCTCCGGGAAGCGCTGGGAAGAGGATGGCGTGGAGACGACGATTTTATCAAAGTATTGCGGTGAGGTCATGGCATATTTTTTTAAAAGAAAATCTCATTCGCATTATTTTTTGAAGTGCAGAACAAAGATTTTCAACCAAAACCTTTCGATTTTATTTTATTAAAAACAACAAAAAAAATAATAAAAGTAATTAATTTGTTATTCAATCACCACCGGCTTAACCCGCACGCCCTGTTGATCCGAAAATACAACATAATAAACGCCACTGGCCAAATCTGTAAAATCAAAAGTCTCGTTCAGACGACCCGTCCGGAATTCTTTTTTCTGAATAACCTGTCCCAGTGTATTTACCAGTGACAAAGAAAAATCAGAAGTATTACCCAATCCAATTTTTACGGAAAAGACACCACTATTTGGATTAGGAAAAATTGAAAACTCGTCCAGGTTAGCCAATGCTTCGTTGCTGGTAAGGCCCAGAAAAATTTCTTCTTCACCCGTACAACCATTCAAATCGGTTACCGTTACCGAGTAAGTTCCCTCGGTCAGATTTATAATTTGAAAACTGGTTGATCCAGTATTCCACTCCAGTTGATAAGGAGGAGTTCCTCCAAACGGAACCGCTAAAATACTCCCGTTATCACCTGAAGTAGGCGGAATAGCGTTGATATTAAAATCCAGTTCCAGCGGTTCTTCCAGCAAAAAACTGGCCGTGGTACTACAACCATCTCCGTCAGTTACGGCTACCAGATAATTGCCGGCTGAAAGACCAGTAAGTTGATTAGTGGTATTTCCGTTGTTCCAGTTGAAAGTATAATTACCTGCTCCTCCAAAAGGATTGACCGTGATAGCCCCGTCACTCGCTCCGTGACAACTGATGGCCGTACGCGAAGTGCTGAGCTGAATAGCGTCTGGTTGCGTAATTTCAACCATCTCAATCAGACTGCAACCATTCGCATCCGTAACAGTTACGGTATAGCTGCCGGCAGACAGATTATTCTGAGACGCAGTCACCGCCCCGTTACTCCACGCAAAATCATAAGGGGGTATACCACCTCCAGTACTGGTACTGATGCTACCATTATTCTGATTATTACAACTGACCATCGTCGTACTGGCGTTAAAGATAATTTCATCCGGTTCCGTGATCTGATAGGTTTCCACCTCCGCACAGAATCCAATCGCACCAGCAGTCACCGTATAAGTACCAGCTGCGAGATTGCTGATGGTCGTCCCGGTCGCCCCGTTACTCCACGCAAAATTAATCGTGTTGCCAGAATTGTTATTTATTGTTATCTGACCGTCGTTGTCCCCCTGGCAGGTAACAGGACTGGTGATCCCGGTGAAATTAATCATTTCCATTACCGGCACGGCGATAGATCCACTGGTACTACATCCGTCTTCGTTGGTAATGGTCAGCGAATATGTAATATCGTCTTCTACAATCAGGGTGCGTTGTGATTGAGTATTACCGTCATTCCACTGGAAAGAACAACCTTCACAGTTTTGGGTGCTCGTATTTAAAATAACCGGATCGCCGGGACAAAGACCTTCGCCCGTCAGGTCTATCGTCAGCGTCGGGACTTCACTGACAAAAACAGTCACGTCATCACTGACTGATATGCCATCTGCGTCGGTGATCGTCACGGTGTAGGTCGTCGTAACGGTTGGGGATACGGTCCGGGTGGCAGAGGTCGTCTGATCTTCCCACGTTAGTACACATCCATTACAGTTTGAAATATTAGCGGTTAGATTGACACTGGTACCATTACAGATGGTCCGGTCTCCTCCGGCACTGACGGAGATTTCTGCCGGGCCGGAGCCGGCCAGCCGAATGAGGAAAAAATCTTCCAGACCGTTATTTTCTTCCACCATTCCATTGTATCTGGTCTGGGTGGGACCAGCGAGTAAAAGACCGTTATCTTCCGTAAAATCAAATGAGAAAAGTTCTTCGCTTAAATCACCTCCGTAGGTAGCCTCCCAGTTTTGATTGCCATTGGTATCAATGTTGGTGAGCCAGGCATCTTTCAATCCCTGAGAAGGCGTAGCTGTTCCGTCAAAAGACCAGGTGTAACCCGCTGCGTAAACCGAGTTATTTCTTACAATTACTTTGTTAAAAGCATCGTGTCCGTCACCTCCGTAGTTGGCGGACCATAACAGATCTCCCGTTGTATTTACCCGGATAAGCCAGGCATCTCTCCGGCCTTTGTTATCGGATAAATCCTGATCTTTGGAATAAGAAAAACCAGCCGCGTAGATTTGATTACCGGGGCCTGCCGATACCGAATTTAACTGATCATCCAGGCTGCCGCCAAAAAATTTGGTCCAGACTAGATTACCGTTGGCGTTTAAGTACGTCAGCCATCCGTCCACGGCACCATGATGATTATTATATTTGGAATCTGCGTATCCACTGACGACAATTCGTCCATTATTCATAATATGCAGTCCCGTAGAAAAATCATTCTGCGCTCCTCCCCAGCGACGAATCCACTGTTGTTCCCCCGAATTATTTATTTTTAGTAATACCGGATCTGACTGTCCGCGGTATCCGGCCGGGGCAAATCCGGGATTATTCGAATTACCTAATAACAGATAGCCGTCGTTGGTAGCTGCAATATCTACGATAGATTCTGATTCGGTGCTGCCAAAATTCTGAGTCCAGATAATGGTTCCGGTATCGTTAATTTTTGCCACCCAAAAATCGCTGGTGGGTCTGGCTACAGTACTGATGCTGGTATTTTCAGACTGGTAACCGGCGATGATATATCCACCATCGTTGGCAGGGATAATCTTTTTTATTTCATCCTGTAATTCTCCGCCGAAAGACCTTTCCCAGAGCAGACCGCCCTGTGCATCGATCCGGATTAACCAGCCGTCACTTTTACCATTATTATCAGAAATATCATCGTCATCGGATAAGGTCAATCCAGCCACCAGATATCCGCCACCGGGAATGGCTAGTACGGTGCGGGGTATATCTCCAAAACTGCCACCGTAGGTATCAGACCATTCTACGTCCGGTTGGGCGAAGACCTGAAGAGTTAGCAGATTAAGAAAAAAGAGCGTAAGAATTTTTGTCATGAGAATCGTCTGGTTGTTAGAGGCTATTCTTTTAGGAATGGCAAATAAATAAGTGCAGATTCTAGGCGAACTATTTTTGCATCAATCAAAGAGGAAAAATGGGAGTTATGCTGTGTATAATGACCATTTTGACGATGCAGAGTAATGCAAAAAGAGGAAGTATAGAATCGTATTTTATTTATTTAACATTCCTTAAGAGTTTGTTTAAAATTTATTTTAGAATGATCATCAATGATTTGTGGTTCTGAGGAACTAAAAAATAATGAGTTTAGCGAGCTAAATGAGTTTTTTTTTAGGAAGTCAGGTTCACAAAGCGTTGTTTATCAGGCAATAGAAATTTAAACATACTCTTAGTTTGACGGATAAATGTGATCCGTTAAAGTGTTTAATTTTTGGGATTAACAAAGATAGTGGTTTCCACCATAAAACGTTAGACTAAAGTTCATATAAGTTTTTAACTTTTCCGCATCTTTGTCACTATTATTTTTTTTATAAAAGACAAAATATGACGGATTGTTTATTTTTGACAATTATTGGTCGTCACATTATTTACATTTTTTGGGTTTTTTATTTTATGGCCAAATTTTTGCTGGTTATTTATTATAAGTTTTTGCCTCCCTGTTTTTTATTTATTACAAACACGATCACCTTATTTTGACATTATAAGCTATTTGACATTTTTTATAATAGCAACATTATTAAACGAAAAACGCAGCGATCGTAACTGATCGCTGCGTTGTTTTTACAGATGATCGGTTGCTCTGATTATCAAGGACGACTCGCTTTGATAAAACGTTGCAATATATTGGTTCCGGAAATTCTGATTACATAGTTACCTTCGGATAATTCACCAACATATAAGTTGACGACCGTTCCGTTTTTATCCATAAAAACAGGCTGGGTTTTAAGGATGGCACCTACGGAATTGTAAATTTCAAGATTAGCAGTTTGATCGACTAAACTTTCTATCTCCAGCGTCAGCATCTCTGATGTTGGATTCGGATAAATTTCTGTAATGGTAATTGGTACAGCGTTATTTGCATCCGCATCATTGAGTACCGCGTTCGGAAAGTTTTCCACCAAAATAGAAACTACTGCTTCGTCGTCTTCCTGCGGGGAGGTTCCATTTCCATTACCGGGGAAAGAGTCATCGTCATCCTGATTGGCAAATAGTACTTCCGTAAAGTAATCAATAGTTCCTTCTGCTTTGGTAAACAATCTCAGGGTCAGCGTAGCGGAAGCGCCCGCATCCAGAGACGGGATAGTCCATCGCTCCAGCCACAAATCATAATCACCGGATGTCGGATCATCAGATGTATAAGCCAGGCCTTCGGGAACACCGGCAAAAACTGCAATATTTTCCGCAGCATCCGGCCCGTCGTTGGTAATGGTAATGACATAATCTACGTCCGTGTACAAATCCTGAAGGGTTTGATCTACCGAAACACTCAGCGCCAGATCTATATCACCAATTCCGGTTCCAACGCCACCTTCATCTTCCGGCATAAGAATCAGGAAGTCGTAATCGTCTTCTGCGTTGGCTCCGTTACCCGGAGTAGAATCAGGATCGGACTGATTGGAGGTCAGGACTTCTGTTTCCACCACAATGTTCATATCTTCGATCAAACTAAATAGTTCCAAATCCAAAGTGGCAGAAGCACCCGCATCCAGACTACCAACCGTCCATACTTCAAAGAACAGTTCATAATCTCCCTGACTTACATCGTCTGAGGTGTAAACAAATCCTTCCGGTAAAGGAGCGGAAACGGTAACACCCGTGGCAGCTACTGATCCATTATTGGTAACCGTGATCGTAAAGACGGTATTCTCGTAATTTTCGTAAAGCAAATTATCGGCAGTAATATCAATGGATAAATCTGCTCCTGTTCCATTGTCTTCAATTCGGATAACGGTCAGGCTATTATCAGAAAGATCAAAGCAATCATCACTTATCGTACCCCCTTCTCCAAACAGGTCATCGCCCATGGAGATATTCAGATTTCCGGTGTAGGAAAGTCCGTACACGAAACAGGTGCCAGGACCGGCGGGATCGAAATCCACAGTGTTACCGGGAGGGATACCGAGGACGATTCCGTCACTGTCCGTAACCACGTAAGTAAAATTATCGCCACTGGCGCCGTCGGAAGTAAATTCAATTAAATCGGGTTCACCGTCTACGATGATGGTAGTTGTTGTACCACCGTCGGCGAGTTCTACGATACCACCGTCAACGTCTTCACACGGATCGGTTTCTTCAATTCTAAAAATGGTCAGACTATTGTCAGAAAGATCAAAACAGGCGTCACTGATGTCAATTCCTTCTTCGAACAGATTGTCGCCCATAGAAATATTCAGATTTCCGGTGTAGGAAAGTCCGTATACGAAGCAAGTGCCGGGACCGGCGGGATCAAAATCTACGGCGTTACCGGGAGGGATACCGAGAATGATACCGTCGCTGTC
>CAKZUV010000141.1 GCA_937921555.1 uncultured Saprospiraceae bacterium | reverse complement strand
TGCTACATAATGGCGCTTCTCTTTTTCATTCAATTGACTATAGTGATAACGCATTTTTGATTCAATTTCCTGATTATAACCTGTCATTTTTTTTGTCTCAAATTTAATTGAAAATTCTGAATCTATTTAAATCTTGTCCCTTACATCTTCCGGAGATAAAATATTTCCTTTCGAATCCTGATAGATAATCTGATCGTGGATCATATGTTGCTGGTGCATCATATTGGTACCTTTTTCGTAGCCGTAATCATAAATGGAATAAAATTCTTTTCTGGCATTATAGGTTTTCCACACGCCAACTCTAAAACCCATATCGTAGGTTCCTTCTTCGGTTCGCCATTTACTGACCGTGCGATAAACTCCATCGAGATAACCGTTCGTATAATGTTTGAGACTCGTCGTATCTCCTTCCACGGACAGATTTAGCTGAACGCCGTGTAGCTGACCATCCTGGTAAGAAGCAATACTGCGGACGATGCCTGTTTTGCCATAACTTTTAAATAGTCCATCTTTTTTACCGTCTTTATAATTTTCCGTGGAGCTTAGTTTTCCATTTCTAAAATACTTTCCGGTTCCGTGCTTTTTACCATTTACAAAATGATATTCACTGCTGTACTCGCGGCTTATTTTTTTGACCACTCCGTTTAAAAGTCCTTCTTTATAAAAATTCTGAAAATGAAATTCTCCGTTTTTACGGTAATATTTCCAGATGCCTTCGAGCAGGCCCTGACTCATTTTACCCTGTGCCTTGATGGCACCTTCGGGATGATAGATCGTGAACAAATTTTCGGACCGGACGGGGATTTTATAAAAGGTATCTTTCCGGATGGTCGCATCTTCGTGGTACCAGGTCCACTGCCCTGTTCTGGCTCCCCAGAAAAAATTTCCCTCTTCGAGGAGGACTCCGGTTTTTGAATATTTCCGGGAAACCCCATGAGGAATGTTTTTAAGTTCATTCGGAAACTGATAAGTATAATTGAATTTTTTAAGTTTTAGAAAAGCATATTCAAGATATAATGTATCTTCTCCCGTACTGCTAACCTGATTGGTCAGAAGAAAATCTCCCTGATCGGTATATTCGGTAAAACCGGACCGGTAAAGCCCGGTTTTTCCGGGTATCCAAGTTTCTGTTTTTAATAAAATTCCATTACTATAAAAATTATGAATTTCATAGTTTCGCCGATATTGATTTCTGTATCCAATGGTTTTTCCATTCAGTTTTCCGTAAACGTACGTTGCCTGACTACTCAGTAAATGCTGGTCTTTGTATTTGCCGTAGGGTATGGTTTCATAATGTTTAAAATCGCCGTGCGGAATCCCGTCTTTCAGAAAGCCTTCCATGTATACTTTGTCGTCGTATTCCAGGCGAACAGGACCGGTAAATTTATTGTTAACTTTTTCGAAATATTCTTTTATAAATACCATCTGATCCATTCCGGTCCGGTAGCCGGGGTAGTTGGGTTGCAGTCGCCGGGAAAATTTATCACAAACAAATCCACCGTAGGTCGTTCCGTCCCTCGTTCCACTGACCAGCAAATACTGTTCACCTTTCCGGGTAAGGTGTCCGCCCGCCGATGAGTTTCCCGAACCGCTCACGATCGTGATCTGTGTTTTTTCCGGTGCGTGTTTATAGACTTTGTTGACGGTGGCGATGCTCCAGAAACCATAATGCTGATCGGTCCAGCTGCTGTCAATGGTCACCACCAGGATGGCGCGCTGATCGGTCGTACTGACCAGTAATTCCGTAAGTGTAACGGGGTCTCCCGCACAGCAACCGATGGCCGTACTGGTTTTGAACATCACGGATAAAAGCAGGATAAAAAGACCGGTTCGTTTAAAGTTCATACGGAGTTTATTAATCGGCATTTTTAACGAAGGTTAAGATAACTTATTTCGAATATTTTATTCTTTCAGTAAATTAATCAATGCCTCACGGTACTGTGGATCTTTTTCGTTCAGGGAGATGGTCAATTTTTTAAAATCAAAATTAACGTATAGTTCTGCCACTTCGCTTCCGTCGCCTAAGAATATTTTAAATTTTGGAGTACCGGACTCATAGTCAACCGCCGTTTTATTCAGATTGGCGCAAGTAAGTACCTGTCTGGATTTCATCACCAGTTTTTCGGCATTTATTTTATATTTCTGAGCGAGTGCTACCAGCAGCCGGTCACTTTTTGGTCCGGTAGATTCGAAGATGATTCCGTCCACCAGCAATCTGTCTTCAGGCTTTCCATCCGCCAGTCCGGCGGGTGCGTCTTCTTTCAAGTGGACGATCAGCTCCAGGGTATCGCTTTTTGACATAGCCTGTATTTTATTGACAAGATAGCCGTCCTGGCGGCCCTGTTCCACGATATTGAGCAAAATATTAATGTACCCTTCGTTGGATAAAAGTTGCTCTATCTGGACGAGTGGTTTTTTGTTCGCGCCCGGTATTTTTTCCGTTTTGGAAATGTTGGGTCGGGTAGCTGGCGTTGGCTGGCTGGAAGATTTTTTCTGATCAGAGTTGCAACCAAGACCGGCAAAAAACAGGATAGTCAGGATGGTGATAAATTTGATTTTCATTATTTAATCAGCTTATTAGTTATTAGTCACTTTATACTCAATGCAGGCATATTACTTTAGACACAGTTGATTGAACAGGCCCGCAAATTTGGACAGGCTCTAAGTTAGAATCTTTATTTCGTTTTTCAAAAAGAACGGTGAGAATTTGCTGAGAAGTGATTTGTCGGAAGATTTACTGACCGGTATCAAAAATTTTGGTCAATTCTTTTTGGAATGGCAAGTAGATAATTTTGTGTGCCAGTTATTTATGTTTCGGTACAATCAGATGGTACGTGCCTTTCCAGTACGCCCCAAAATTTTCCAGTACTATTTTTGCCGCCGGTTCAAGTGGGGAGGTTAAAACTAAAAACGGAACCTATGCCAACCTCACTAGCGACCTCAAGTTCAGCGCCTAAACTGTTGACTATTTTTTTACAGGTTGTTAATCCAATTCCTGATCCACTGTATTCCTGACTGCTGTGCAGCCGTCTGAAAGGTTCAAAAATTGTTTTTAAATTATCTGCTGAAATTCCAATTCCATTATCAATCACGGAAATGCGCAATCTATTTCCTACTTCCCTGGCCTGGATGGTAACGCGTGGCGTTTTGATTCCATTCTGGTACTTCAACCCATTGCCAATCAGGTTTTGAAATAACTGAATCAATTGTACTCTTTCTCCATTGATAAAAAAGCGGTCTTCAGGAATTATAATTTCTGCCTTTAAGTTCAGAATATCTTCGGTCAGGTTTAGTTTTACAGACGCTAGTATCTCAGATAGATTCAGTTTTTCACGTTTGATAGAATCAATACCTGATTTGGCATATTCCAGCAATCCTACTGTTAAGTTATCCAGATTGGAAGTTGCTTCTTTGACAAAATTCAGATATTCTTCCCGGTAAGGCTTTGAATTTTTCAATAATTCCTGTTCGTGCAATCTGATAAAACCACTGATGGTTCTGAGAGGAGCGCGAACATCGTGTGCGACCATGTTGGCAAAATTAACCAAGTCTTTATTGGCATTTTCCAACGATGCTTTCTGGTTTGTTATCAGTCTATTCTGAGCAATCACCTCATCCTGTAAATGCGCCAGTTCTCCCTGGAGGCAACTTAAATCAGCACACGCAGCAGGTTTAAAATTGGTATTGATTCTTTTAATCAGTTTAATCAAATTTCTTTGGTTGTCCAGGGTGGTCATGATCTGTCTGCCAAGAACACCCAGTGTATCTATTTGATTTCTGGATAAAACTTTTTCTTGTTTATCCATCACACATACTGCTCCGATCTTAATGTTATTCTTATTCACCAATGGACATCCCGCATAAAACTTAATCCCGTTTTCTTTGTTCACCTGGGGCAAGCATTTGGTCAATTCGTGATTTCCAGCATTTTCGATGACAAGTATACAGTCATTTTTAATGGTAAACTGACAAATTGAATCCTGCACATCAATGGTCTGTAGCGCTGATTTATGCTGCGATAATATATACTGTTTTTCATCATCCAGAAGACTAATATATGCCATTTCAGTCTCACATATTCTTGTTGCTAATTCTAAATATTCCTGTAAAAAATTTTCGTTGGATGACAGTTGTTCCACAAAACCGTAGCTCTTAACCAGTTCATTTCTGTCTGTCTGATCAACTTTAAGCGTATTCAATGTCATAGATATTGGATTTTAATTTAGAAAATAACTGAATGAAAGCACGGAATGATATACGACGAGATATGAATAAAAAAGCCACAAGATCAATCAACAGTCCTCATGAATGAAGGGAATTAAAGTGGACAAACGGTTGAAATCAATGACGCATTTATAACTATTTCATTTCATTTTTAAACAGCTTAATAGGCTAAGTAATGGTAAAACAATAACTTCCCGATTTATGGCTGGCCCTTTTGATTCAATATTTCGTTAAAAAGCCTCGCCGATGCTATGGCATCGTCTACGTTTTTTGCCTCATCTTGAACCAAAATTCCCTTGCCAAAATGCGGAACTTATTATTCGACCATTACT
>CAKZUV010000140.1 GCA_937921555.1 uncultured Saprospiraceae bacterium | reverse complement strand
AAAAGCCGTGGCAATAACGGAATTTTCATTTTATACAACCTGTGACTTATTCGGTGGACCTTAATCAGATTCATGTTTTTTCTTTGGTTGGTAAAATTTTTCTTTATAAAAAATACGACTAAAATATTTCTTAAATATAGCCAGGGAAAAAATATCCCGCACCAAAATTCTAAAAAAAGTTTTAACCCTCACCCTAAAAGGAATATCTAATTCTACCATCTGAAAATCTTTCATTCCCATTCGTTTTCTGCGAAAAAGTTGCCAGATATTATCCTGTTGATTGTACCTTATTTTTCTAAAAAGCGTCACCGGACGAAAACGCAACTCACTGTCAGGCGTTACTATTTTGTAGCCCATTTTTCTTAATAATGGAGCCTGGATTTCCTCCACCGTTTTAATCTGTCTGATACTCATTTGCTTTTTCCATTCGTCAATTCTGGACTGATCAAAAAAGTTTTTCACATAACTTTCGGGCCGATCTAATTGCTGACCGGAAAGCTGAAGCAGTTTTTCAGAAAATGGAATATTTAAAAATTCACAAATCGCTTTTCCAGCTTTTTCCGGATCGGTTAACAAATCCTCGTAACGAATTAATTTGTATTGTTTGCCACCCAGTATTTGTTGATTCACCATACCAAAAACATTTCCGTCCACCCACTTTTGGGCACTCAGCGACAGGTGCTGATAAGATCGTCTGGACATGCTGAATGCGTTCGCTCTCCCATCCCGAACGATGTGTAAAATTTTCACTTCCGGCAATAGCAACAAAATATCATCCAGATAATGCTGTAAGTTGGGAGACTTGTCCCCCCAAACAGTTTTTCCAGCTTTGGCTATCTTTTCTTCAAGTGATCCACTGATCAAATCCCGGACGGACTCGTATGCTTCAATGTTCTGGTAGTCAATTACTTCGGCTAATCTTCCGTCACTATCATTTTCGATCAGCCAGGCCAGAAATTTATCTTTATCGTGCTGTAAATTTAAGGGTAAAAGATCATATAAATTACCAAACCCCGTAATCATTCTGAAGCCTACGGACTTTGGTTCCATCCATATTTCCGGATGCTGATTCAGCATTTTAGCGAGCAAAGTGGTTCCCGAACGTTGTACCCCGACAATAAAAAAAGCGTTCATTTTTTACTTTTTAAAGAGGTTTTTAATTTCGTTGACCGCCGCCGCCGTTACTTTATTTACTTCAAAGTGATCCCTGAAATAATTAGTCGCATTTTTGCTATATGCTGCGTAGTTATTATCATCAAAATACTGCATGGCCTTGACCAGCTGACCGGTCGACTCCGGATCAATCAACAGCCCGGTTTTACGATCCTGTACAATTTCCGGAATGGCTTTCCAGCGAGTCGAGATGACGGGTAGTCCCAGACTATACGCTTCAATGATCGCCCCCGGATATCCTTCGCCCCGGTAATGCGTCGGCAGAACCAGCACATCATATAACCGTAAGGTAGACAACACCTTTTCTTTGCTCAGCACTCCTTGATAAATTTCCGGATGGACTTTAAAAATATCATAGTATTTCTCTTCTTTGACCGGACCGTAAATATGTACCGTGTATTCCTCCCCTAACTCCCTGGCCGCCGCCAGTAAATGATCAATACCTTTAGCCTCATTGATAAATCCAAGATAAATAAATCGCCGGCGATAAGGTCGGTCTCCCCGTAATAAATTTTTATCCGGCTGACGACGGGAAGTAGAAAACTGGATTATATTTGCGTTGATAGCCGAATAATAATCCATCAATTCATTTGTTTGCAGAAAAAAAATATCCGCTTTTAACACTGTGTTTTTAAAAATAAACTTTCCCAGATTATTGTATTTGGCCGTATAGTCTTTGATGTCGCCACCAAAGGGACGAAAAACAAATTTTGTATTAAAAATTTTAGAAAAAACGTACAGAACAGGTACCAGATATTTCGTTCCACCCCGACTAGAGTTCAGAAAAAAAACATTTGCCCAAATTGCATTAACCAGTACTTTAAAAATAACGTAGAATGGATTCAGTAACCGGCCCACCCCCGTCGCAAATCGTTGCGTATTAATTAGACGAAAGTCTTCTCCGGTCTCTTCCAGAAAATCAGTCAGATATCCGAAAGAAATAGTAGCCCCGCCAATCAGTCCAGCCTCCACGTTGGTTACCGGACCAATCAATAATATTTTTATCTTTTTTTCGATGATTATTTAATTTTGTACGTTGAAGCGTTTTCCCCAACCGAATAATTGCATCAGCATCCATAGTTGATGGGCTGTTTGGAAAACCGTATAATTGGCATCGTCTTTTTTAGTATAAATTCCACGATGGTAAATTTCTTTCAGCTGATCTGCGGGAATCAATTCCGGCCACGGATTTTCGTCAAATAAAAGTCGTTGAGCCAGTTTTTTAAATGCCTCATTCTGGTATTGGTACAATGGAATACTGAACCCCATTTTGGGATGATCAAATACCGAAGCCGGCAGATCATTCCGCATGATTTCCCGCAACAAGTGTTTTCCTTTTCCCCGTTGTACCAACAGATGATCGGGTAACTTGGCTGATATCGCAAATAAATCCCGGTCCAGAAAAGGACAACGAACTTCCAGCGAATTGGCCATACTCATCCGGTCCACTTTTATCAGCATATTGGACGGTAAAGTATGAATGAGACGGTAATACATTATTTTCCGCAAAGGTGACCAGTCAGCAAAATCTTCATTATCCGCTTTCAGGCGAAGATACCGCTGATCTACGGTTCCCAGGTGATCCCGCAACATCCGGTCTATCTGATCGTCTTTGTACAACTCGTTGAGCGCAATGGAGATATCCGCTTCGGATAACAAGGAAGCACTGACGCCTCTTTTTAATTTCCGTAACAATGAAAAATTATTTAATCCTGGTACCGACTGAGCCATTGCCAATCCACCCTTGACCACAGAGCGGACCGGTCGGATGATTTTTTTCAGACCTACGATTTTCTGATACCATTGGAATAAATCATATCCGCCAAACAGTTCATCTCCACCGTCACCGGACAAGGCGACTTTGACGTGTTTAGAAATTTCCTGACTGACCAGATAAGACGGAATGGCGGAGCTATCCCGGAAAGGCAATCCTACGTGATCAATAATTTTCCAAAAGATTGATTCGTCAAAATCAACGTTTGGGACAAAAATTTCGTGGTGCTCCGTACCACAGTGTTCAGCTACTTTACGGGCAATAGCACTTTCATCGTAAGCCTGATTTTCAAAGCGAACATTAAAAGTATTTATTTTTTTGTCACTGTTCTGAGCGAGCAAAGCAACGACCGTGCTGGAATCGATTCCACCGGAAAGAAAAGCACCGATGGGAACGTCACTAAGCATTTGCCGCCTGACGGCTTTAACCAGAAATGGACGTACCAGTTCGATGGCTTCTGATTCATCGAGACTGTCATCTACCTCATAGTTCGCTTTAAAGTAAGGTGTTAGCTCGAATTTATTTTCGGACAGCAAAACAAAATGACCCGCCGGCACACTCTTTACCTCATGCAGTAGAGTCAGTGGTTCGGGCACGAGAGAAGTTTTAAAATAATAAGGAAGTGCTTCGTGGTTTAGTTTGCGTGGAATATTTTTATTTTCCAGTAATGATTTTATTTCACTGGAAAAAGAAAACGTCTGACCGTTCCAATAATAATATAATGGTTTTTCGCCAAAGGAATCCCGTGCTAAAAAATAAGTCTGTTTTTTCTGATCATAAATGCAGAAACTAAACATCCCGTTGAGCAAACCCAACATATTAGTTCCGAAAGATTCATATAAATGTACTAATACTTCGGTGTCCGCGTTGGTCCGGAACTGATGTCCTTTTTCCAGCAACATATTTTTGAGATCCGGATAATTATAAATTTCTCCGTTAAAGACGACTACGACATCTTTGGTTTCATTGTAGATAGGCTGGTGTCCACCCTTCCGGTCAATGATCGACAGCCGGCGCATCGCCATACTGCCTACTCCGTGAGAAAGGTCTCCCGCATCGTCCGGCCCCCGGTGCGTGAGTGCAGTATTCATAGCATGGACCGTACCCTGCCGTTCCGAATCGGAGAGGGTCTTTTTCCAGTCGATGATGCCACAGATACCACACATAAGGGTCAGATATTTTTTAAAATTTTGAAAGGTACACCGCCAATGACTACACCGGAAGGAACGTCTTTATGGACCAGTGTATTCGCACCAATGACTACATTGTCACCAATCGTCACCCCTTTCAGGATCGTACATTTATCTCCAATCCAGATATTATTTCCAATTTTTACGGGAGCTGTCACGTAGCCATCGAGTTTCAACTGCCCCTTCTCCGTATTGTATTGATGATCATGATCCAGAATACTCACCATCTGTCCAATCGTAACGTGGTCACCTATTTCAATTTTTTCGTGGGCAACTATCCGGCTAAATTTATTTATTCCAAATTGTTTACCTATTTGCAATACACCTTTGGTATAAAGCATCACATGATCATCTACAATGATTCTTCCCGCACAGTTGAGCATCCCTTCCGATAGGATATGAATGCCACAATCTGATCCGATCATCGATAGTTCTGCACAACGAAAGCTGCGTGGATAACGGATACGGACCAGCAGATACCGGAGTACCGACTGTATTTTGTACCATCGGCCTTTATACGTTAATCTCATTGTAATTCTTTTGGTGACCCGCCAGAATGGCTTTCCATTTTTTCACCACTTCCGGACCGTAGAATTTTTCCGCCGTTTTCCGGCTTGCTTCGACCAGCGACTTCTGTAATTCTGGATCATTGCTCAGCTGGTCAAGGGCTTGTAGAATTGCATTTTTTGACGGTTGATCTACCAGGAGTGCACATTTATTTTCTTTAATAAAAGCATTTAAAAAAGACCCTTCCGGAGAGTGCGCAATGATGGGTTTTCCGGAAAGCAAGAGCGGAATGGTACGCGTGGGAAAAATAGTTTCATACTCAATCGCTCCGTAGCCTCCCGTGAAGCCGTGCGTTAAAACGCAAATATCATATTGTTGCAAAACTTCATGTACTTGATCAGGGTTTACAAAACCCTCATGCTCCACGTTGCTCAAATCCATTCCCCGCTTTTTCAATAACATCTTTGGGACGTGGGTAAACAAGCTCAATTTATATTTTTTGTGTTGATGAATCGCAGCCGCAAAACGCAGGGTTGCATCCATATTGGACTCGTTGAAATTACCAATAGCGACCAGCTTACAGTACGGAGATTGCGCCTGAATGATTCCTTTGAATGGAGGATTTTCGGGATATTTATTAAACGTATGAATCAATGACCGGAACTTGTCCAACTTATATTTTTGTTCATAAAAACGTTTCATTCCGTCACTCATCACAAAGATATATTCCGACTGATCAAAAATTTCCCGCTGAATAGCCGGGGCTTCAGGGTCCGTTATAGCCACGTTTTCGGTGTACGTATTATGAAAATAAGAACTGAACGGAATGCCCGATTCGCGCGCCGCGATACAGGCGGCGTGACAATAAAATGGATTGGGATATACTCCAATGACATATCCGATTTTATGAGCTTTGATGATGGATTTGATCCGGTTGATCAAGGGACGAAACCGCCATTTTCTAAACCAGTTAAAATACTTGTATCCTCGCCCCATGAAATACATTTCACTAAAAAAATATTCAAAAACAGGTCCGTCTGCGGGGCGATCCATTTCAGTATTCTGAAAAAAAGTCTTACTGCCTAAAACAACCAGTTCGTCTTTTTTAAAATTCTTCGCCAGGTTTTCTACAATAATACTGGAGCCGCCCTTATTGGGTAAAGTACTCCAGCTTACGAGCAGTATTTTCATAAGACGAGTCTTTTTTCCCAGCTCTCTGCGATCTCTTCAAAAACGTGCTGCAGGTTTTTAGTAATATCCCAATTAGGATAATGCGTTTTCATCTTATCCAGATTGGAAATATAACAGATATGATCTCCAATCCGGTTTTCATCACTATAAGTATAGCGCATTTTTTTACCACTGATATTTTCTATCCGGGTAAACGCTTCGAGAATGGACGTAGAATTATCCCGTCCGCCACCAATATTGTACACTTCGCCCGCTCGCGGATTTTCAAAAAAAGCATGAACGAATCGGGCAACGTCGTACGAGTGAATATTATCCCGGACTTGTTTTCCTTTATAGCCAAAAACAGTATATTCCCGTTCTTCTAAATTTACCTTAATAAGATAGCTCAGAAATCCGTGCAGTTCTACGCCGGAATGATTGGGTCCGGTCAGGCAACCACCGCGCAAAGCACAAGTCGGCATGTTAAAATATTTTCCGTATTCCTGAACCATAATATCTCCGGCTACTTTGGAAGCACCAAAGAGAGAATGTTTGCACTGATCGATGGAGAAATTTTCCCGGATACC
>CAKZUV010000139.1 GCA_937921555.1 uncultured Saprospiraceae bacterium | reverse complement strand
GCGTTATGGCAAAAACATTATTTAAAGAAAAACAGCAATTCAAACGAGTAGAAGTAATTGGGCTTATCGTATTTTTTATGCTGGGAATTGCCTATAAAATGATCTCCGAATTGATACAGCCTTCTAATGATTTTTCATTGGTCATGACGGTATCTCTGTTAATGTTGGGAATTTTTGGACTTATCTTAAAATATCTTCTGGCACTGCGTCTGAAACTGAAAGTACAGGAAAACCATTTGAGTTTTTCTATGCCTCCGCTTAAAAAAAGTAAAGAAAAAATTAAATGGGAAGATGTGGATTCCTGTAGAATTATAGAAACTCCATCAATAACGCAATGGCATGGCGGGAATATAAGTTTTAACCACGAAAAGAGATATAGTTTTAACGGACGAAATGGTGTTCACATCATTACTAAAAACGGAACCGAATATTTTATCGGATCAAATAATATTTCTAACCTGAGAGAAGCAGTTTCAAAAGCAATGGAAATTGCTTCCTGAATTGGTTGTTATTAATAATGCGAATTAGGGGTGAAAAAGAATTAGCATAGCATAGATTTACAATATCCTTCTAATTAAATTGGGTGTTTTTGCTATTTGCTTTTGGCCATTGGCTATTTGCGCTCTTTCATTGCGATTGAAGGAAGCAAATAGCCAGAAGGAAACGGCAAGAAGCATCTTTCAGAGACTTTTTTATTTTAGATTAGAAATTTAACTCCTGATTCGCATTAATAATGTTTTAATGAAAAATTAATAATGCCATCTGTCGTGATTACTATTTGAAAAGATATATTTTAGCGATTCAACCGCGAAGCGATTCACAGGATGCTAATAAAAAATCACGAAATTTTACCCCGGCCCCAAGGGGAGATTTCGTGATTTTTTATCAGCGACAATTCGTTAAAGTGGAGGCCTAAACAAGCGAAGCGTTTCAACAAATAAACGACCTGCTTGCCGACGCAGGAAGGCAGGTTAAACAACTCACAACTCATAACTCACCACAACATGAAAGCCGCTGCTGCTAAAGAAATAAAAACAGCTCTTTCCGAATTATCTCAACAGGATTTGATGGTACTTTGTCTCCGGCTGGCCCGTTTTAAAAAAGAAAATAAGGAACTGCTGACCTATTTGCTTTTTGAAGCGGGGGACGAAGAAGGGTACATTGAAAGTGTCAAAGGAGAGATAGATTATGAGCTTGAACAAGTTAACCGCAAAAATTACTTTTTTATTAAAAAAGGAATCCGGAAAGTGCTGCGGATGATTAAAAAATATATCCGGTACTCAGGAAATAAAGAAACAGAAGTGATTTTGTTATTGTATTTTTGTCGGCGACTCCGTGCTTTTCAACCTTCCATTGAACGAAGCCGGATATTGAAAAATATGTATTTTCAACAACAAAAAGTAATTCGTACAGCGATTGGAAAACTACACGAAGATTTACAATACGATTACTTACAAGAATTAGAAAACAATCTCTAAACATTTAAACAATAAATTTTTATTTAATGAAAAATTCACTAAAATTATCCGTTTTTTCTTTTTTACTTCTCTTTGGAATCTCATCCTGTGGAGGAGATTGTGAACCCGGTACGCTGGCTGAAACAATGGTAGGAACCTGGAGTTATGCGCTTACTTCTGATTCGGCTGAATTTCAGGCGGATGGTACCCTGCTTGATCCTGACGACATTATTTTTTCCTTTGAAGTCAATGGAGTAGTCTATGATGAAAAAACCTGGGAAATTGATGCTGATGGCAATCTGCTCGTTACGGCATCCACCGGAACACTTTCCAGTAATGCTACCTTCGATGTAGACGGTTTTAATTGTGACGAGGTGATGCTTAGGGCATTTGGATTACCCCTTACGCTGGTACGGCAATAGCGCCTAATTTTCTAAAATAAAGGGACCGTAAACTTTACTGAAGTTTACGGTTTTTTTGTGGACGTACGATAAACGCTTATCTTTGCTATAAAATTCAATATCATGAAAAGCATTCAAATCAAAGCGGGCGAAGGCCTCGATAAAATACACCTGGTTGACCAGCAAACACCCGAGCCGTCCGCCGGAGAAATTCGTATTCGCTGGCACGCTACTTCTTTAAATTTTCATGATTATATGGTGGCCAAAGGTTTGTTGCCGGTACCCGAAGGACGTATCCCCATGTCCGACGGGGCGGGAGAAATTGATGCCGTTGGCCCCGAGGTAACCCGCTGGAAAAAAGGAGATAAAGTCATGTCGCTTTTCTTTCCCCGCTGGCAGCACGGTGCACCGACGGTTGATACTACCCGCTATATTTCCGGTGAAACTACCGACGGCTACGCTACCGAATATTCCGTTTTGCCAGCCAACGCCGTCACTGCGATGCCCGACGGGTACACGTACGCCGCCGCCGCTACGCTCCCGTGTGCGGGCCTCACCGCATGGCGCGCACTGGTCGTAGAGGGACAGTTCAAGCCGGGAGACTCGGTGCTGATTGAAGGTACGGGCGGCATGTCTATCTTTGCGTTGCAATTTGCCCGAATGGCGGGTGCGCAGGTTTTCGCCACCACTGGTTCCAACGAAAAAGTGGATCAGCTTAAAGCGATGGGAGCCACGGAAGTTATCAACTACAAAGAAGATCCTAAATGGGGAAAAACGCTTTTTAAAAAAACGGGAGGGATCGATCACGTGCTCGATGTCGGTGGTAATGCCACCATGCGACAATCCATCGAAGCCGCTAAGGTGTATGGAAAAATCTATTCTATCGGTATCCTCGGTGGCCCAAAAGGAGAAATTCTTTTTCCAAAACTATTTTTTAAACATCTGCATATCACTGGTCTTGCCGTCGGAAGTGCTGCGATGCAGGAAGAAATGGTCCGGGCCATCAACGCTAACAAATTTCAGCCGATCCTGGATAAACATTTTGCACTAGAAGAATTGGGCGATGCTTTTAGATACCAGGAAGGCGGAAAGCATTTTGGGAAAATTGTATTAAATTATTAGATTTCTTGATGTGCGGTAAAAAAACGTAGAAACAAGGCATGCCTTGTTTCTACGTTTTTTACGTTAAAGAGAAAATTGAATTTGCAATTTTGAAATTGTCCTTGCATTTGAAAATTTTCTGCACATCAAATAATCTACCAATCCACACATCAAAAAATCCGCACATTTACACATCCATCCGTCCCCGTTCTGCCATTACCTCCGCAATTTTTCCAAAAAACGCCATTCTTGGATCTTTGGTAGCGCCGTCCACGTAGCGTTTGTAAAGTTGTTGAGCGATAATCGCCAGTTTCCAGAATGAAAAAGATTCGTACCATTTGATGGCATCAAGGGAGAAGCCCGTATAATCCTGGTAGCGTTCTTTCAGAAATTCTTTGGGAGGATAATCACCGACGAGCATGACCGGCAGGTTTTTATATTTAGCAGTGACGGGGTCGATCCAGTAGCTGAGCGTGACGCCAAAATCTGCGAGTGGATCACCGAGTGTTGCCATATCCCAGTCAAAAATTGCAGTTACCTTGTCAGGATCGTTTGGTTGAAACTGGCAGTTGTCGAGCTTGAGGTCGTTGTGAATAATGGAAGCAGTTTGTGGCGTTGGCATATTTTGCGCGAGGGCATCGCGAATCCAATCCATGTTTTTATTTTCGGTGGTTTTGGAAAGGTTCCAGCGTTTTTCCCAGCCCTCCAGCTGGCGTGTGAGGAACCCATCGGGACGTCCTAGTTTTTCCAGTTCACCGGTTATTTTGATGGTGTGCAAATCGGCCTGTGCGCGGATCATGGCGTTGGCTATACGTTCTTCGACGTTGGGAATATTGGTAAACTCCTCTGGTAATTTTTTTCGGATCACGACTCCGTGACAACGTTCCATGATGATGAACGGGGCACCGATAATTTCCGTATCCTCACAGAGCAAGTAGGCGCGTGGTGCGGGAGGAAAATGCTGATACAATTGTGAAAGTACGCGGAATTCGCGTTTCATACTGTGAGCGCCCGGTGCAATTTTTCCAAAAGGAGGACGGCGAAGCACCCGCTCCTGGTCACCAAATTTGAGGAGATACGTCAGGTTGGCGTGGCCGCCATGAAATTGAGCAACTTCCATTTTGCCGGTTAAGTCGGGTAGGGCATTTTTGAGGTAGGCTTCAAGGTTTTCCCAGTTGAGTTGTTCGGTTTCGCGAACGGCGTTGGCTTGGTCCATGGTGTGGTTTTTATTTTTGTTCAAATAAAGCATCCATCATTATACTATTCTGAACAAGTGCAGCTGCGTGTGAATTTTTCTCAACTCCGTAAGTTGTGATCATGGTCAGGAAGATAGATTTTTTTGTTTTTGTTTCACGTTTAAAAGCTCCAATTTTATTTCTCAAATTATCTGAGTAGGATTTTGTGATAGTAAAATTGTTGATGGAATATTTTATTTCACATAAATTTACTACCTGATCTCTTCGGTCAATAACTAGATCAATTTGGGCAGCATTGTCTGATTTTTGACTTCGCCAAGTATAGATATTCGTCAGGACACCGCTAATCCCTAATGCTTTTTTTATTTGGGAAATATGGGTCAGACATATTTGTTCGAAAGTGTGCCCTAGCCAGTTACGCTGAACAGGATTATCAATGGCATTGATCCAGTTTCCTTCGTAGTTATTGCTGTTTTTGTCAATAAATTTAAGATAAAATAAACTGTAGAAATCACTTAGTCGATAGAGAATACCATTCGATTTTTGTTTAAACTGATCTATTTTAGAGATAAAGCCGCTTTCTTCCAGTTCTTCCAGTAATTTTGTGAGACTACCACCAGACGGAATTTTAGTAGTAATTGTAATTTCTTTTCGGGTCAGTCCTATTCGTTTGGTAGCCAGCGCTTTGATGATGGCAATGTGTTTGGCTGAGTTTTTAAATAAAGACTGATATAAGTTATTAAATTCTTTGGCTAGTAGCGCATCTTTTTGAAAACATAGTTCTTCGATATTCTGGGCCGCACTTTTTTCAGGAGATACTGCATCCAGGTAGTAGGGAATACCTCCCATGACCATATATAATTGCAGGATTTGGTAACGGTTGAGTACGTTGTTCTTTGATCTTAACAGTTCTTCTGTTTCTTTTAAATTAAAAGGATTAATCTTTATTCGTTCGGTCACTCTGTTGTGGAGACCTCCGTGATTGTTGATCAACTGACTGATCATCCACGAAGCCGCTGAGCCACAGGTGATGAGTATAATATCTTTTCTGTTGGTTGCCCAGCTATTCCAGAAATGTTCCAGTGCCATCAAAAAATCTGAACGTTTGGTGTCGAGCCAAGGTAGCTCATCTAAAAAGATTACTTTTCTTTTGTTAGATTTAATGTTTTCCAAGTGATCCATCAGGTGTTGAAATGCTTCAAACCAGGTGGCTGGCATTTTATCAAAATCTAAATTAGACTGACGGTTCAGCGCAGTGTGGAAATTAACGAGTTGCTGGTAAGTATCGGCATTGGCCAAGCCGGTTAGTTGAAAGTCAAAATTATAGTCAAAAAATTCCCGGATTAAAAATGTTTTTCCCACCCGCCTTCTGCCGTAAATCGCTACAAATTCGGATTTTTGACTAGTACTGATCTTTTTTAATTTTTCGACTTCTATGCTTCTGCCAATAATCATATTTTGATCCTTTTTAGCCAAATATAGTATAAAAAGATAAGATTTGGCTAATTATAGCTCTATAATCAGCCAAATATGTAATTTTAGAGCGTATTTGGCTGATTAGTGGCTTTTTCAGGATCGATTTTGGTTTTTTTCTCTTTGTAACGATTGTAAAAAGTAATGATCGTTCCGAATAGGAGTCCGATGATCAGACTTTTAATAATGTATTCGGTTAGTATATATTTTTTGGTAATCACCGCACCATTGGCAGCGTCCATGATGCTATTTAGCAAGCCCATAGCGATGGCAAAAGGGATTGCTTTTTTCAGGATGTTGAGGAGCATATATTTTTTAATTAAAAGTAAAATTAATCGGACAATCCATACATTAAATCCTTCAATTTAGAGCCATGAAGTTCTGAAATATTATAAGCTTCCGTAAATTTTAAAATAGATATCTCAATATCTTTTTTTAAGTTTTCAAACTGTCTTGGTAAGTCTGCCTGGCAAATGTCTTCGTTGGAATAGTTATTAAGAATTGTTTGAAATTTTTGATAATATTTTTCTCCCTGGGAAATAAAAGCAGCATATTCGTCCATAAATTGCATTAGTCGATCAATGGAAAATTCCAGATCTACTTGCATTTTATACGCCTGTCGGGTACGCAAAGGATCTGTATTGTTTTCTTCTAATGCCTTCATATAAGTTATTAATTTTTCATCTACTGCTTCCCAGTCGTCTTCTTTTCGGCATTCGGGGAGCGTTGTATGGTACTTGACAACTTTGGTATAATCTTTAAATAGTTCAATACATGCCTCTTTTAGACTTTGGTTATGTCCTTTCAGGAATTCTGTTTCGTAGTAGATGGTATTTAAGTCCGTATTCATTCGCAAGGTAAAATCCAGGATGCAGGCAATCTTAGATAAGTCCTGTTCTTTTTTTCTTTTATCCTCATTTCCAAAAAAAGAGGCGACCATAGAATAAGTCATGGAAACAAATGGATTTGATTCTAACAGACTGGGTAATTGTATGGCATTTTTTTTATTTACTCGCTCAGATATTATGTTTTTAGCATCTTTAAATTCAGAAAAATTATTTGGATTAGAAAGCGTGACCACATTTTGATAGGTTTGTAGGGAAGTAAAATGATGATCCAGGCCTAGAATTTTTTCATAAATCATTTTGATTAATTCTAACCCTTTTTTATAGCGGATTCGGCTTAACTTGATTTGGAAGTCTGCCTCTGCTTTAAAAAGTTGATCCCGAATTTTGTCTTTACGAATAAGCATTCGGACGAGTTGGTCTGGATTACTATAAGTACTTTCTTCTAAAATAGTAATTGCATTTTGGATCTCACTTAACTGCACATTTAAATCGGTTAACTGATCCAGCCAATAGTCTTGTTTTTGGGTTATTTCTAGATTTAATTCGTCATAGAGTTGATGCACAAGCGTATCTCGCTCTGCAAACACTTCGCTTGCAAAACTGGAAATAACCAAAAATAATAAGACTATCTTTTTCATAATCACCTATTTTAAAACATTATTTCATAATGATTTTTTGATTCAACCACATTATAAGTTCCAGCTGGAATATTTCGATTCTGATCGCCCCCGATGGCTGCAGTTAGATTTTCTGAGAGTGGAAGTTTTTCTTCCATTCTAAAAGTCTGGTCTTTAAATTGAGTTTGAGCATCTGCTACCGAAATGCTGCTTTTGTTGATTTTTAAAATGATATTTTCGCGGGCTACTTCTATGGTTCCTAAGGCATCATAAGTTGATTTATGGTAGCTCTCAGGTTTTTCAATCGCACAGACGCCCGAGCCGATGCAACCGGTGCGACGGCCGAAGGAGAGGTGGACGTCGGTGGTGTTACTTAATTCGGAATAAAGAAAAAAATGAAGAAAAATAGAGATGGTGTAAAGCATTGTAATCAATTTTTAAATGTTCGTATTTAAATTGGTCAATGATTCTTTTAATGAAAAGTGAATTCGTACTGATTTCGTTCAACTTCCTTTTCTTTGAATTTAATACAATATTTATTTTTTAGAAATCTCTTCATTTTAGAAAAATCTGAAGTTTTTAATATCTCTAGATTGTATTGTTGTTGATCTTCGCCTTCAAAGATTATTGACTCATTGGTTTGGTAACTTAAGAATTCTGCTAATTTTTTGAGTGTAAAATGTTGAATTACATATCTGTCCTCTACTTCATCAAAAGACATATTACCTTGTTGGTTAGTAGATAGAAAAGGTTTTAATTTTTTAGCATTGCTTGTTAGATTTTGAACCTTTCTTTGCTTGGGAAAAGTGTCTATTGATATATTGAGTCCATCTGAAAAGACTCTGATGGTTTTACTGAGAAAAAGCTTTTTCTCTATTTTTTGATTTGAGGTAGCTAAAAAATCGATACTATAGTTGTCGGGTACATTTCCGCTGAATGTAACTGCTACTTTTTCTTCTTTTTCAGTATTTAGTAAGGTTTGTATGGTCTTAGGAATTGTCCAATTTTTCATCTCAATTACAGGAGTACTATCGAAGTTAATATGCAGCGAAGTTGTTGAGCGTTGAAATTGTTTGACAATTAGCCTTGTGACCTTTAGTTGGGCAGGAGCCGCAATATTCTTTGTAACATCTGTAATTATGAAACTCTGATCAATTAATGAGGTATCTATTACAGAATGAATGGTGTCAGTCTGTATAAAACCTTCCAACAACTCGGTGGTTAATTGATTAGCCAATCCTTTCCAACGCAAGATGCCATTTTTATCTATCAGTATCGTAGTTGGAATTAGTTGTATATGAAATAAATCTTTAAGATATTTATCTTCATCCATTATCACGTACGATTCTATTTTATGTTTTTTTATTGATTTTTCAATCACAGCTTGCGTATCATAAGAATTGACTGATACAAAAGCAACATCTTTTGAGAATCTAGTATTCAACTCATTAATGTGTGGAATAGCTGCGATACAGCTTCCACACCAGCTTGCCCAAAATTCGAGGACGAGGTGTTTATGAGCTAGTTCGTTTTTGTTATTACTATTTATCCAATTCCAGTCGTCTGTTTTTAAAAGTGGGTCTTGCTGATCATTGTAAATTACTTGAGCAGAAAGCTGAATTGAAGTAAAAATGAAAAATGTGGAAAGAATATATTTCATAATTTTCATAATAATTTAATTGTAGAATTTTCTTTAATACGATGCTGAAATATTCAAAGGAGTAGTTATATCTAAGTAAAATACTATTTTACTTAGATATAACCACTTTTACATAATCAAAGTTTGTTTTCAGTTATATTGGCAAACTTAACAGATATTGTTCTTTTACATTTTCCCTCTGTACAGGCGGTACAAATAAGGTGTGTGCTAAGTGGAACACAACCACCTATTTCAGATGGACAATCTTCTGTGGTACATATTACTGTTAAATCATCACTTTTAAGAATGTGTAAATTGCTATTATCATTAACTAATCCAACTTTTGAAGTATACTTTGCACTTTTTGCAATTAGAAGATAACCTCTTTTTACTTTAAAAATCTCAAGGTCAGTGAATTCAGTATCGATTTTTGATTCATCCCTCAATATTGAAGACCAATTTTTCATGATATTTTCCTTATTCGCAGTAAGTGTCATCTTTCCACTTTTGACAGTTCCTATAACCTCCTCGAAATGGTCTTGCGCTTGTAAGTCAGAGGTGAAAAAGGTTAATGAAAAAAGAGTCATTGCTAAAAAAAATAAATTTTTCATAATAAATATTTTTTGTTAAAAATTAAATAATAATGCCTACTCTATTTGGGTTTTTCGGCATAACACCCTATTTAAATAGCTATTCGAATATTTTAAAATGTTAATGTAAAAGAAGTCAAAGTCTCAATAATAGGATACTTTCCAGCTCTTAAAAAAGTATTTTCGATCTCTAATCTTCTACTTAATACTTCTCCTAAAGTAGCTTCCGCCTCGACAAAAAAAAATCCATCCCCAAAATAAAGTTTCTGAGATGCTTTGGTCATAAAGGCTTTTTCAAATAAAAGTTGTTTTTTATCGTTAACAATACTAAGTCGAGCCAATGCATAACCGTTTCTCTTTTGAAATCGAGTAATTGGTCCATCAAAAACCTTCATTTTACAAATCCCAAAATTCCGGCAATCACCTGAGGTGGGATTCCCAAAACGAATACTAACATAGATCGATTTCTGACCAGGTGGTATTTCGTTATGATGATATGGAAGTCGTTGATGCACAATTAAATGTTTTAGTGTTAGCTTTATTTTATTGTTAAGTTCTTTGCTATTACAAAGGTAGTGGGGTTATCAGGTTATTAAAAGGACAGTTGAGCAGATTTTGGACACCCTATTTTTTGATGAAAGAAGAGTAGGTGGCTTTATTATCTTTCAAAGCCACCTACTTTGATGTTACTAAAATCCATCTAATTCTTCAATAATAATCTCCTGATATTCTTGCTGTTGTTCAGAACTAGCATTGTGGTACTCATCTGCGGACATAATAGAACCCATCGCCATTAGCATGGCAATAATTAAATTTAACATAGCTTTAATTTTTTGTGGTTGAAAAAAGTTTTAGTTTCAGTGGTAAAAGTATATCACAGTTGACTTGTAAAAAAAGACAGTTATTCGTATTTTGGACACGCAAACTTTATTTATCCTGTCTCGCTTTGTTAGCTAGGTCAATTAATTAATCAATGAGTGCCATCCCGTCCGCTTTCGCGGTGCCTTCCTTTGCCGCATTGTCATGCGTCACCCTCGTTCCTCGGGATCAGTCAGTTATCCGCAAATCCGCATGGAA